>JAZLBI010000166.1:0-6869 GCA_045613625.1 Acutalibacteraceae bacterium
GTAAAATCAATTTTCTTCAATATACTCCATTGATTTCTTAGCCTGTTCGGGCATAGCATTGAGTATTTCTTTTATATGTTCGTTAAATCCGTTGGTCTTTATATAAACAGCAGGCATTTTTTCACCTCATTCTATCAATCACTTTATTACCGTGCCGACCGCTTTAAGAAGCGAATCCTCATGAGTTGAAGGCAAATCACAACTATAATGCCATATCATAACTCCGCCGTAACCATTATCATAAGCAAACTCCGTTTTCTTTTCTATAACATCGGGCGTATTAAACCAGAAATCTTTACCTGTATTTTCGCAATGATACCAGCCGTTCTTATCAATACTTTCAAAGCATCCGTTGTATCCGTACCAATAAGCAGACATATCCGTAGGCCTTGAATAAAAAGGCAGACCAATGTTTACTTTTTCAATAGGTATACCGTGAATTCCGATTTTACGCGCAGCCGCTACCGTATCTTCATAAGTAGCGTGTCTCCCCTCTTCATCAACCATATCATACAGCATAACTTCAAACGAATCAATTGATTCAACAGCCGCAGTTGTGAACTTCATATTCCAATCAACACTTGCCACTCCAAGGGTATAATCCCCAAGTTTTTTATCAAGAGATACAAGAAAATTGTTATAAAAATACCAAGCGTTAAGTGAAATTGGATATTCATAATCAAAATGAACGCCGTCAAAATCATATTTATCAAGAACAGCTATGATGTTATCTTCGAGAACACCGCTTGTGAACGCTTTGTTATGTTCAACGCTCTGAGCTTCCATCTGCTCTTCCCAAACATCCGAATCAGTTTTACCCCAAGGTCCGAGCAGATTAAGAGTAATATTTACATCTCTGTTACCGATTGCTTTGCGAAGATTTGAAAGTGCGGTTTCAAGAATATGTTCATTACATATAACCTTGCCCTCACTGTTAAACGAAGCGCATTCAAACAAAATAACATCTGTTATAATATCAAAATCCTCCGGGCACAAAGAGTCTGACGACTGAATATATTCTCCCCTGACATATGATGTAACTTTAAAATTCTCAACACTTTCCGAAAAACTTATATTAATACCCAAAAAGCTTGTCAAAAGCATTGCAACAGCCGTAAAGAAAGCAATTATTCTTTCTATGAAAACAAACATAAAATTATACCTCCGAAGATTTTCTGTTTGAATAATAGCATAGTATAAAAAAATTTTCAAGAATCAAATAACTGCATTTATAAATATTGCTTGACATTCACTCTCATCGCGTAGTAGTATGAATAATAAATACAAACTTTGTAAAAAGTTAGCAAAAGGAGAAAAATATTATGAATCGTTTAGAAGGCAAAGTTGCAATTATTACAGGCGGTAATTCAGGTGTTGGTGCCGCAACAGCTGAAAAATTTGCATCAGAAGGTGCAAAAGTTGTTATTACAGCCCGCCGCGAAGCTCCCCTTCTTGAAGTTGCAGAAAAAATCAGAAACGCAGGCGGAGAAGTCATTCCTGTTGTAAGTGACATTTCAAAAGACGAAGATGCCAAAAAGGTTGTTGCTGAAACTCTTGAAGCATTCGGAAAAATCGATGTACTTATTAATAACGCAGGTGTTCTTGACAACGGCCTCAAAGCTATCGACAGCTTTTCAGATGATGATATGAACAAGGTTATCGATATAAACACAAAAGGCACAATGTGTATGATGCGTGCTGTTTCTGCCGAAATGGCTAAAACGGGTTACGGCTCGATCGTTAATGTTGCATCAGTTGCAGGTGTAATCGGCTGCGGTGGTGCTGCTTATGTTGCTTCAAAAGCTGCTGTTATCGGTCTTACAAAACACACCGCACTCAGATTTGCAGGCACAAATGTAAGATGCAATGCAATATGTCCCGGAACTATTGTTACGCCTATGGTTGCAGGTATGAATCCCGCTAATATGGATATGAATATTTTTGGTCAGATGATGAAACATAATGACCTTAAAGTTCAGCCCTGTATGCCCGAGGATGTTGCAAATATGCTCCTCTTCTTCGCTTCTGATGAATCAAGAGCAATCACAGGCCAGACAATAGTGACCGATTTCGGTTCAACACTTTAAAAAATTCTCCCATGACAGTGTTTAAACTGCCATGGGAGTTTTTTTATGTTTTGATTTTTACCTTTTTGCTTCCTGTGAATTTCTGGATTATCAGCAACAATACAATAAGAACAATGCCGATAATATCTGTTGAAATTCCGGGGATAACCATACAAAGACCTCCGGCAAGAGCTGCTATTCTCTGCCACCAGGGCATTTCTTTGAGAAGGTAACCTTCCATACCGGCAGAAATAATAAATATACCGGAAACAGCGGTTACAACAAGAAGAACAATTTCATACCAGGGCTTATCAGAGCCGATAATAAGCATTTCGGGGCTGAATGCAAAGATATAAGGAACGATAAACGCAGTGATGGCAAGTCTTGTTGCCGTAACACCGGTTTTAAGCGGATTTGACTTGGCAATTGCTGAGCCAGCATACGCCGCGAGAGCAACAGGAGGAGTTATATCGGCAACGATTCCGAAATAGAATACAAACATATGAGCCGCAAGAACAGGAATACTCAGGCTTCTCATAAGAATGGGAGCAACCATTGATGCCATAATAACATAGTTTGCCGTTGTGGGAACACCCATGCCGAGAACAATACACATAATCATCGTGATCATAAGTGCAAAAATGGGATGAATATGTGATGCAGACTGAACAAGCGAAGAAAGAACGTTTGCAAGACCTGTCTGCTGAACCATGGCCGAGATGCAACCTGCAACCGCACAAGCAAGAGCAACGCCGATTGCATTCTTTGTTCCGTTTGCAAGAGACTGAATATAAAGAGAAATATCAAACTCAAATTTCTTATGAGCAATTGATTTAACTGCACCTTCAAGGAACTTAACACCGATAGCAACAAGAATGGCAACGATTGCAGCTTTTGCGGGTGAGAAATAGTTCATTGAAATAACGAGCGCAACAACGGGCAAAAGAAGATAGCCTTTTGAAATAAGAAGTTTGAAGAAATTGGGGATTGCCTCCTTGGGAAGACCTTTAAGTCCAAGCTTCTTTGCTTCAAAATGAATCATCATAAAAATGCCTGTGAAATAAAGAACAGCCGGCAGAATAGCCGCAATAGCAATTTGCGAATACGGCAATCCGGTATACTCGGTCATAAGGAAAGCTGCAGCACCCATAATTGGAGGCATAATCTGACCGCCGGTTGACGCCGCCGCTTCAACTGCAGCAGCAAATTCAGGCTTATAGCCGCAACGCTTCATTGTGGGGATTGTAACAGAGCCGCTGCCTACGGTGTTTGCAACCGATGAGCCTGAATACATTCCCTCCATTGCGCTGGATATAACAGCAACCTTTGCGGGGCCGCCTGTTGATTTGCCGGCAATTGAGTTTGCGAGGTCAACAAAAAATGCGCCTATACCCGATTGCTCGAGGAATGATGCAAATATTATGAACAAAACAATGAATGATGCGCAAACATTAAGCGGTGTGCCCGCAATACCTTCTGTTGTGTAAAATAATTTATACATTATAACTCTCAAAGGATTGCGTTCAACGACAAAAAATGCATATGCAATAAACGCTGCGGAAACACATACAATCGGCAAGCCTACAACTCTTCGGCAAGCTTCAAATAAAAGAATTGTTCCGATAATTGCAACTGCAATATCAAGTTCATTGATTCTTGATGCTCTGCCGACAATAGCCTCACAGTTGATTGCATAATAGAAAAATGAACCTGCACCTGCTGCAGCTAATATGTAATCATAAAAAGGAACACGATTGATCCGTTTCTTTTCTTTTTTGCTTACAGGGTAGATTATAAATGCCATTAATACAATAACACCTATAAACCACGACATTTTTTGCCTTTCTTCCATTGTTCCGGTCCAACCGTCAAACATAACATAAAGGGAGAAAAGCACCATTGCAATTTTAATTATTTTTTCAAACATGCCCGAAAAATGGCGTGTGTTTGATTCTTTATCAAATTCAGCCATTAATTTATCAACATCAATAGCTTCATCCTCATCAGCCTGCATAGCGATGGGTTTTGTGTTCACATCTGACATAATCACTTTCCTTTCGTCAGAATTTCAAATCCGTCGGCAATTTCAAAAACAACCTTTGCGTTTCTGCCGCACATATCTCTGAGGCTGATTTCTTCGCCGCGGAATGTAAGTATATGGTCAGATACAGTTCCGACAATATATCTTAAAGGGTCATAAGTAATATCAAAACCTGTTATAATCATATTCCCGTCATCATCGTATGTCATCTTCTGGTTTCCCTCAAGCGCAGTCTGAACACCTGCGCCGAATGAACGGTATAATGTGGAATACGCCCTGATTTCGGAGTTTTCAATTATATAAGTATCTTTAACGGGTGTCTGGTTGACCGAATGAATAAATTCAACGGAAAACATAAGACCATCTTCAGCTTTTTCGGTAATATATATGTCCCCGGTATCAGAATTATAAATAACCAGATAATCTGCCGATAAAGCTTTTATAACGAAAGCAGCCGCTGTAATGATTACCATTAGAACGGCTGCTGCGACTAACCTTTTTTTGAAGTGAGCTGAAGGCTTAAAGCTCATCAGCTTATAACACCAACTTCTTTAAAGTATCTTTCTGCACCGGGATGGAAGGGAACTGAGATGCTTGAAACAGCATATTCAAGGTTCATTTCTGAAGCTTTATCGTGTGAATATTCATCCTTGTTTTCATAAATTGCTTTTGTAAGCTGATAAACTGTTTCTTCATCAAGATCATTGCTTACGATAAATGTTGCCTTAACTGCAACTGTTTTTGCATCGGCATCAACGCCTTTGTATGTGCCTGCGGGAACGGTATATTCAGCATAGAAGCCATAATCGCCCTGAAGTTTTGCAAGATGATCTGCATCGATCTCAACAAGAACAATACCGGTTGTTGTTGAGAGGTCTGTGATAGCAACTGTGGGTGCGCCTGCTGTGCAGAAGAATGCGTCAATCTTTCCGTCTTTAAGAGCATCTGCAGATGCCTGGAAGCTGAGATTCTGCTTATCGATATCTGCAAAAGTGATATCGTATGCACCGAGAATCTGCTGTGCATTGAATTCAACACCGCTGCCGCTGTCGCCAACTGAAACCTTCTTGCCTTTGAGGTCAGCAACAGTTTTGATGCCTGAATCTGCTCTTGCAACTATCTGACAAACTTCGGCATAAGCCGCGCCGAGAGTTGAGAAGCTGTTGATTGCGCCAACATCAGCAAAAAGTGATGTGCCGTTATATGCGTAATCCATAACGTCGTTCTGAACGATCGCCATATCAACAATACCGTCATCGATATCAAGGATATTTGCCTTTGATGCACCTGATGACTGAATCTGAAGGTTTGCGCCGGTTTTCTCTTTGAGAATTGTTGAAATAACATTGCAGAAACCATAATATGTACCGGTTGAACCGCCTGTGCCTACATTAATGCTGATTGATGAAAGGTCACCGTTTGCAAGTGCTTCGTTTGCGGGTTCCTTTGTATCATTCTTGCCGCTGCAAGCAGTTAAAAAGAGTGTTGCAATAACAAGAACAATTGAAAGGATAACAGCTAATTTCTTCTTCATAGTATTCCTCCTGTGTTTATCCCCAACACAAAACAGTGTTAAAGATTTAATGTTGTTTTATATTATAAATCAAAAAAAACAAATTTGCAACAAATATTATTATATTAAGCGATGTAACTATATTTTATCTTTGTTTTTTGTAAATTTTAAACAAAATGTATTGTATAATATTTTTGCACTACATTGTAAACAAATATTATTAATAATATTAAAATCATTCTATAATATTACTTGACTTTAATCGTCAATTATTTTATTATATAATGGTAGCTATATGTTAGTTAATATTTGTAAAGGAAGTGTTTTCAATGGATAAGCAGTACGAAGCTTTATTTACTCCTTGGAAAATAGGTAACGTTGAAATCAAAAACAGAATTGTAATGTGTCCCATGGGCGGTACATCACTTTTTGGTTGGTTTGAGCTCGGTGGTTGCCATTTTGATAAGGAAGCAGCTAAGCTTTTCCTCGAAAGAGCCAACAACAATGTTGGTCTTATCATCCCCGGTATTGCTCCTCTTCGTGATACATTCTGGGGCAAGTGGCTCTGGCAGAATCCCAAAATGTTTGAAGATCTTAAAGTGTTTATGGATGAAATTCATAAAACAGGCGCAAAACTTTTTGTTCAGCTTACAGCAGGTATGGGCCGTTCATGGGCTATTACTGAGCTTGTTGCTCCCCTTCATAGAAATAAGTTCACAAGAGCTCTTGTGAAGCCTATTATTGACACATCACACGAACTTGCTTCTCCCAGCCCCCAGCCTGCAAGATGGGCTCACGATATTATCTGCCCCGAAATGACAGTTGAGCAGATTCACGAAATTATTGAAGCATTCGCAAAAACAGCAAAGCTTTGCCGCGACGCAGGCGTTGACGGCGTTGAGGTTCATGCTGTTCACGAAGGATATCTCCTTGACCAGTTTGCAATTGAGTTCTTCAACAAGCGTACCGATGAATACGGCGGAAACTTCGAAAACAGATACCGTTTTGCTGCTGAAGTTGTTAAAGCTAACAAAGAAGCTTGCGGTAATGACTACCCCGTTTCACTCCGTTATTCGGTTGAATCAAAAATGAAGGGCTTCTGCGAAGGCGCAATGCCCGGCGAAGAATACACAGAAGTTGGCCGTGCAATGCCCGAATCAGAAAAAGCTGCAAAATATCTTCAGGATATGGGCTATGATATGCTCAACGCCGACAACGGTACATATGACTCATGGTATTGGGCTCATCC
>JAZLBI010000167.1:0-7751 GCA_045613625.1 Acutalibacteraceae bacterium
CAACCACAACGGCAGACAGGGTACAATTTCAATTCTTGAAAGACCCGCAAACGCAACAGCAGCACAGGATGCAGCAGTTCTTGTTTCAGCAACAAAGAACTTCTACGCATACTGGGGCAGCTATAACGAAGTATTCTTCGAAGACCTCGATCACACCTTCACTTGCGGCAAGAATCCCGCAGCAGGCAATGTTACAAAGGTAACAGTAACATTCCTTGAGAATGACGGAACAGAAATTCCCGAAAGCACAAAAGATTATGTTACAGGCACAGCCGTAACAATTCCCGAAGCAGTCAGCGGTCAGCTCGGTTGGGCTGATACAGCAACAGGCAAGCTTGTTGATCTCACAGATTATACAGCAAGCAAGAAGGTAACCTTCAAGAGAGTTCTTGACACAGATGAATTTGATGTAGTTATCAACCTTGGCGGCGGCACTGTTGATGAAGCAGCTCTTCCCGAAAACGCAGAGGTTGTAGACGGAACCCTTGTTGTTAAGGCCGGTATGAACGAAGAAGTTGATCTTTCAGCTCTTCCCGCTCCCGAGAAGGAAGGCTACACAGGCGCATGGACACCTGAAAAGCTCACAGTTGACAGCATCAAGGGTGCAAGCGCAAGCGTAGTTTGGAAAGCAAACAAATACACAGTTAACTTCTATAATGAAAAGGGCGATGCAACACCCGTTGAAACTGTAGAGGTTGAATATAAGAAGTCAGCAACAACAAAGAATATCACTGCTCCCGAAGGCAAGAAGTTTGCAGGTTGGGCTGACGCAGCAACAGATGAAATCGTAACAGACAAACAGTCATTTGCATTCAACTTTGCAGCAGACAAGGATTTCTACGCAGTATGGACTGCATATGATTCATCAATTGCTGTTATGGTAAGAGACTATGAAAACGGCAGCGGCTGGAAGCTCGGCGCTGTAGAATATGCTGATGCAGGCAAAACCCTTACAGCTTCAAATGCAAATGCTCTTCTCGCAAAGGCAGCTGAAAGCGTTGACGGTGCAGTTGCAACAGTAAGTAACGCTCCTGCAGTTTACTATGACGAAGCTCTCACATCAACAGCTCCCGTAGCTAAGACAGAACTCGGTTATGTTCAGCTTGACGCTCTTGTTAAGGAAGCTCTCGGCGAACTTCCCGCAGAGTATGCAAAGACAGGTGATCTTGCAGACCTTTCAGCAGAAGATCTCGATAAGGTTCTTGCACATATCAACAGCTTCGATAAGTATACAGTTGAAACCAAAAACGGTTACAGAGTTTATGAGAAGTCAGCATTCACCTTCGACGGTGCAAAGACACTTTATCTCTGCACAACTCTTAACTTCAACGTAACATGGAAGGTTCCTGTATTTGATGCAGAAGCAGGCGAATTCACAGGATTCACAGAAACAACAGCAACTGCAGCAACAGGCATAACATCAGACATTTACACTGCATATGTTAAGACAACAGCAGACACAACTCCTCCCGCAGGTTACACCTTCAACGGTTGGAAGAATGAAGCAACAGGCGAAACTGTTGAATACAATGCAAACCTCGGCGTAGCTCTTGATTATAACACTGCACGCGATGTAGTATTCGTTGCTGATTTCCAGGAAACAGAATACACAATCGTATTTGATATGAAGAACGAGCAGCCTGACGGTCAGGTTACTCACAGCGAAACCTTCAAGGTTGGCGATGCAATCACACTTGACGGTGCAACATTCACAGGCTATGAAGGCGCTGAAGTTACTCTTCCCGAAATCGGTGTTGAAAACTCACAGCAGGCTACAAAGTTCATGAACATGAACGGCTATAAGTTTGTTGGCTGGCAGCTTGGTACAGGCGCAGACGCTGTTGACGTAACATTCCCCACAGATGCTCTTACTTATGAAGATATTGATAAGTATGCAATCGGCACAACAATCAAGGTTTATGCTAAGTGGGAAGCTCTCGAATATGATCTCAAGTTCTTCTATGCAAAAGCTGATACAGACATGAATGCATCAGTTACAGAAAGAGAATATGCAGAGCCCATCGTTGTTACATACAAGACAGGCGATGTAATCAACAGAGATCTTGACGAAGAAACTCTCGCAAAGATTAAGGAAAATGCTCCCGAAGGATACAACTTCCTTCAGTGGGTAATGGGTGACGGCAGTGTTATCCCCAGAAAGATGCCTGCATTCGGCCTTGATCTTTATGCATCATACACCAAGACAAGAATTCTTCTTTATGTTGACTATAACAACAACAGAGTTGACGAAGAAGGCAACGCTCTTCCCCTCAGCGAAACAATGAAGGTTACTCCCTTCCTTACCAATAATCCCATCGTATACGGCGATGATGTTGAATCTGTTCCCAACCTTGAAACAGGTGAAGGAACAATGGGTGTTGGTACAATGGTTAAGAGAGATATTATCACCGATGGTAACAGACCCGGTGAAAACTATGAAGTTGTAGCATGGAACATCTATCACGTTGAAGAGGGCAAGGATGTCTTTGATACAGAAAACTGGAAGCCCGGCATCAACGATGAAGGAACAACCAATGCATACACAACTCTTATCTATCAGCCCGAATGGAAGCATCATAGCGAATTCTTCTTCAGAATTTACGGTACGGATGGTAAGATTTACACAGCACTCGGTAAGAACTTCAAGCTTTACTATTGGACAAACAACTATGTTTCAACCAAGAAAGAAGCTGCAATCAACCACGACCCCGAAAACCTTGTAATTCTTCTCTTCCTTCCCAAGATTGAGCATTGGGATTGGGACAGATTCTTTGATATTGATATGTGGAATAATGTAACTCTTCGTTACGATCCTCTCTATGCACCCAAGAGCATGTTCACATGGTCTGCTATTAAAGGCCTGTTTGGCGCTCTCGGAAATCTTATCAAGGGTCTTCTCTGATTTTAAAACCGAAGCCCCCTGTGCATTATGCACGGGGGCTTTTTCTTTTTGAAAACAGTATTTTTCCCGCCTCTCCGGTAACAAGAGGTATCAGCGAGAGAAGAGCAACAATAATCCATTGAGACGAATTGAGCGGAATAACGCCGAAAATATCAGCAAGCGGCTTGAAAACAACAACCGATGCCTGAATTGCGGTGCATACGATAACGGCAAGCGTCATTGTTTTGTTGCTGAAAAAACCCGCTTTATAAAGAGGAAGAGAAGAACGGGTGTTAACGGCGTGAGCAATTTCGCAAAAGCTCAGGGTGCAGAAAGCCATTGTTCTTCCAAGAATAAGGCTGCTTTGATTTCCGAAGGCGAATAGACCGATAAGATATGAAAGAACAGTTATTGTTCCGATAAGCAAGCCTTCGAGGGTTATATCCATCCATAATCCGTCTGAGAAAAAGCCTTTGTCGGTTGGTATGGGTTCTCTGTTCATAATGGTTTTTTCTGCTTTTTCAGTGCCAAGCGCCATTGCGGGCAATGAGTCGGTAACAAGATTAACCCAGAGAAGCTGAATTGGGATTAGCGGAGCATCAAAGCCGAGAAGAGATGCTGAAAACACGGCAAGAATTTCACCTATGTTTGTTCCCAGAAGAAAATGAATAGCTTTTTTTATGTTGTCGTAAATAGCCCTGCCTCGCTCAACAGCTTTCACGATGGTTGCAAAGTTATCATCTGTCAGAATCATATCGGCGGCATTTTTGGCAACATCTGTTCCGCCATTGCCCATAGCGCATCCGATATCCGCCGCTTTAAGTGCGGGTGCATCGTTAACACCGTCGCCCGTCATGGCAACAACCTCACCGTTTGCCCGAAAAGCTTTCACAATTCTCACCTTATGCTCAGGGCTTACTCTTGCAAACACACGGCAGTTTACGATTATTTTCTGAAGTTCGGCATCGCTTACGGCATCAAGCTCTCTGCCTGTCATTGCAGTGTCGCCTTCTTTAATGATTCCCAGCTTTTTTGCAACGGCGCAAGCGGTAGAAATATGGTCACCTGTTATCATAACAGGGGTGATGCCGGCTTTGCGGCATATTCCGACAGCTTTTTCAGCCTCGGGTCGTGGAGGGTCTGTCATTCCGATAAGACCGACAAAAACAAGGTTGTTTGCTTCGGTGTCATCTTTGCCGAGGCACTCTCTGTAAGCAACAGCGATAACGCGCAGAGCATCGTTTGCCATTTGTTCATTATACGAAAGGATTTTTTTCTGAACAGACGGAACCATTTTTATTACGGATTTACCCGATTCGGCTTTTGTGCAGGCGGGGAGGATAACATCGGGTGCACCTTTGACTATCAGCATATTTTTTCCGCGGAACTCGTTTACGGTTGCCATCATCTTTTTTTCGCTTGAAAACGGAATTTCGTGAAGTCGAGGATAAGATTTAGCAAGGTTAAAAACATCTTCGCCTGCAGATGCGGCTGCGCTGAGAATTGCGGTTTCGGTGGGGTCGCCGATGAAAGAAATATTTTTGCTCCGTTTTGAGGCACTTGAATTATTACAAAGCGAGCCGAGAAGAAGAATTCTTTTCGCATTTTCATTTTCAGGAGGCAGTTCACCCGAAACGGATTTTATCTGGGTGACTGTCATTTTATTCTGAGTTAGTGTTCCTGTTTTATCGGAGCAGATAACTGTTGTTGCGCCGAGCGTTTCAACGGCGGGAAGATGGCGGATAATTGCGTTGCTTGCAGCCATGCGTTGAACGCCCATTGATAAAACAATTGTCACAATAGCGGGCAAACCCTCGGGAATTGCGGCAACAGCAAGGCTGACAGAGAGCATAAAAGACGGAAGAATACCGCTTCTTCTGAATAATCCGAGAAGGAAAACAAAAGCGCATATTATAAGCGCACCGATGCCGAGAGCTTTTCCGATTTTGCCGAGCTTAATCTGTAAGGGTGTGCGAGGAGCTTCTTCGTCAGAAAGAAGGTGAGCGATTTTACCAACCTGAGTGTTCATTCCCGTTTCAGTAACAATTGCCGTGCAGTTGCCGGCTATAACGGTTGTTGAAGCGAAAATCATATTTTTTCTGTCAGCGGGAGTGCATTTGGAATCGAGAATTGCAGAAGCATCTTTGGCGCTCGGTTCAGATTCGCCGGTGAGAGCGCTTTCCTGAACTCTGAGAGAATTCGAAGAGATAAGCCTTGCATCGGCCGGAACCATACTGCCGCTGTCAAGAAATATAATATCACCCGGAACAAGCTGAGAGGCAGGGATTTTTTTGATTTTACCTGAGCGCTTGACATTGGCATCGGGTGCTGACATTTTTTTGAGAGCTTCAAGAGCTTTTTCTGCACGCCTTTCCTGATAAACTCCGATTGCGGCGTTGAGCATAACTATGGCAAGAATGACAATGGGTTCAACGAAATCCCTGTTGCCTTCAAGCAGACTTGTTATAAAAGAAATCACGCAGGCAACAAAAAGAATGATAACGCAAAAATCTGAGAACTGAGCTAAAAACTGCCTGATAACAGATACCTTTGCTTTTTCTTTCAATTGGTTTTCGCCGTATTTGGTCAAAAGCTGTTTTGCCGATTGTTCTGAAAGTCCGTTTTCGATGTTGCTTTTAAGCTCGGATGCAGTCCGACGGGCGGATATTGAATGCCAGTTCATATAACATTTCCTCATTTCAAGCGAATATTCAATTAATATATATTCACTAAAAAGCAAAAAAATCCCCGAACAGCCTTAACTGCTCGGGGAGAGAATGAAAATTATTCACCTTTGATTTTTTCAAGACAGGTGCCGCATATATATTTGCCGTCGAACTCTGTTAGTTGTTCATTTGAACCGCAGAAAACACAATCATCAACAGCCTTTTTGGCAATAATCTGTTTTCCGTCGCAGAAAAGTTCAAGTTTGCTTCCGCTTTCAAGAAGACCAAGTTCTTTTCTCAGCTGCATGGGGATAACAATTCTTCCCACACTGTCAATTTCACGAATAAACCCTGCGTACATTCTTAAAGCCTCCTTATGTGAATCTTACGGTTTACTTATACCATAAATTCCCAATTGTGTCAACGAAAAATGGAGAATTTTATAAAAAATTCCGATAATTTGAAAAATACGGAATGTTTCCCCATTGCTGTATTCTTACAGAAAAAATCAATTATAGTGGTTGACTTTTTGTTTTCTTCGGGTGTATAATAACCCGAAAAAGGTTGGTGAAAATATGCTCGGAATAATTGATATAGGTGGCGGATTGCGCGGTATATACACAAGCGGAATTTATGATTACCTTATGGATAAGGGCATTGATATAGAATATTGTTTCGGCGTTTCTTCGGGAAGCGGTAATTTGATAAACTATGTTTCGGGTCAGAGAGGCCGTTCAAAGAAATTCTATGACGAATATGCTTTTGAGAAAAAATATTCGAGTGTGGGCGGATATCTGAAAACAGGTATGCTCCTGAATCTTGACTATATTTATTCGGAAATCTCAAACAGCACCGGCAAAGACCCGCTCGATTATGAGGCAATAAAGAATTCACCCAAAATTTTCAGAACAGTTGCAACGCGTGTTGATACGGCAATGCCTGTTTATTTCGGCAAGGATGACTTTGCTCAGGATGATTACACTCTTCTGAAGGCTTGCTGTGCAATTCCTGTTGCGTGCAGAAAGCCGATAAAGTTCAAGGGATATGAATTTTTTGATGGCGGATTATCCGACCCGATTCCTTATGAAAAAGCTTTTGAAGAGGGTTGCGATAAGCTGATAATCATCATAACTCTGCCGAAGGACTACAGAAAAGAGATGCTTAACCGAGCTCTTGTTAATATCACTGCAAGCAAATATCCTGAAATCAAAAAGAGAATACTGGAAACACATAATTATTATAATGACGGAATTGAGAAGATTTTTGAGCTTGAAAAACAGGGTAAGGCGCTTGTTGTTTATCCGAGAGAATGCTTCGGAATAAATACCATAACCAAAGATAAAGAGGGTATGCAGAAGCTTTATGAGCTCGGATATGAAGACGGCAAAAAAATTGAAGATTTTATAAATAAGAACGGCTTGCAAAGGTAAACACCGATGCAAGCCGCTTTTTTATTTGAGCATTGAACTTTGGTTGAGAATCTGCGTGTTATAGATAAAAAGAACATCGCAGTTTTCAAAATCAACAAATTCTCCGATAACCTGAGATGAGATATATCTGAGGTCAACGAGGGTTATTTTGCTGTAGTTTTCAAGCATCAGGGGAGTGAGCGAGGAGCCGAATGAATCTCTGAAAACAACAAGCTCGCGCTCTTCTTTTGCAAGGGGATTTTCAACCGTCAGCAGTGCGGCGGCGCCCGAAAGATAGATATCGTATTTATCGCCGCTTGAAAGCTTGGTCAAATCGTAAACACCGGTTGTTGTTTCGTCTTTTTCAAGATTATAAACCGTTGCTTTTTGGGTTGCGGGTGAGGTGAGGCAGATTATTTCATCGATAATGTTGCCCATTGCAAGGCGGGGAGCATAAACACCTTTGAAATCAGTGATTTTTTCAGCGGTGTATGAATCTGAAGGCTTTGCTTCAAAGTTCATTTCGTTGCCGAGCTTTGAAACAACTTTATCAAGATTTTGCTGTTTCCAGTGAGAATCGGTTTTATAATAATCGTCGATTTCGAGGCTGCCGAAAATATCGATATATTTCATATTCTTAACGCCCGAGGTATATATATCAATCATTTTCTCATAGTCAAGCGAGGGATAACCGTTTTTTTCGGCAAGAAAATAGTTTTTATCGGGAACAACGGAGAAATAGCATTTTGCATTTTTACCGCTGATATATTTGTCATATATCGAATTGAGCTTTTC
>JAZLBI010000168.1:0-9228 GCA_045613625.1 Acutalibacteraceae bacterium
GCTTTTTGCGGATTGCGGCGGAATTCTCATCGGCTGGTCTGCACCTGCAGATCTCTATGTTATCAGCTACCCCGCAATGACATATGAGCAGGTGACTGCGAAATGTGATGGGCATGATGCAAAAGACGGTGTTGAACTTTCAATTCCCGTTATGGCTTATAAAACAGAGCCGGATATAACGCCTTCAGATCCGTTTGCATCAACTGCAGATGACCCTCTTGAATGGGATGAAATAGTTCCCGATGGCGATAACTGGTGGCTTGAAGCGATTGATGCAAGGCAGGCGTGGGATTATAACGGCAATTTCAGCAAAATCAGCATCGGCGTTCTTGATGCGGGTTTCGAAACAGACCATCCCGAGCTTTCAGGCAAAATAACCTTTCCTGACAATAAGCAGGCAAACAGAAATTATCCCGATTCCCACGGCACTCATGTTGCAGGTATCATTGCCGCAAACCATAACGGAGTCGGCATTGCGGGAATCTGTGAAAATTCCGAACTTATCTGTGTTGATTGGATGCCCGATCTTCTTCAGTTCTGGAGCACGGATATTTCGATTTTCTTCGGTGTGTCAACACTTGTAAAAGCGGGCGCTAAAGTTATCAATATGTCGTTCGGCACATCGGGTTCAAAATCAAGCAACAGCAGCGGTTTTATTGAAAGAGTAATCGGCACAGCCGCAACCTCATATATGATGGCATCTCTTCTTTCGAAAGGATATGATTTTATCGTTGTTCAGTCGGCTGGCAACGGCGATATTTTCGGCGATCCGATTGATGCAAGAAACAACGGGCATTTTGCCGCTCTGACAGAAAGCAATATTTTTACAGGTTCAAAAAATGTTTCAAAACAGGATATTTTAGACCGTATAATCGTTGTTGCAAGCGTATCGAATGACGGCGACGGAACTTATACTCAGTCTGAGTTTACTAATGTAGGCTCTGCTGTTTCAATTGCTGCGCCCGGCGAATATATCTACAGCTCATCGCTTGACGGCGGATATGAGATTTTCTCGGGCACATCGATGGCGGCTCCTGTAGTTACGGGCGTTGCATCGCTTGTGTGGTCGGTAAATCCTTCGTTCAAGGGCAGTGAGGTTAAGGATATCGTCTGCACCGCAACAGATGCTGTTGCTGAAATATACACGGGCAGTGAGTATTACTATGACCTTGAACTTATGGAATACCCTGTTGTTAATGCCAAACTTGCTGTTGAAGAAGCGATAAGAAGAAGCGATTCTTCAATGGGTGATGTAAGCGGCAGAATAATCGGCAGTGCGGATACCGTTGTTTTCGGCGGGGTAAGCCATACTGTTTATTCCGACGGTACATATTCTTTTGTTGCTCCTGAATCAAGCGGCACAGCTGAGGTTTATGATAAATACGAAAACCTTATCGGCTCGTTTGAATTAACCGTTACTGCGGGCGCAACAACAGTTGCAGAAGATTATAATATTGAAATGATTTAAAAGGAGATGCGGATATGGCAGAAATCAAAAAACATTGGTATAAAGAAATGTCCGTCTATCAGATATGGCCCCGAAGCTTCAAGGATGGCAACGGCGACGGCATAGGTGATATCAAGGGTGTTATGGAAAAACTTGATTATATCAAGAGCATCGGCGTTGATGCAATCTGGTTTTCTCCTCTTTATAAGTCGCCCCAGCACGACTACGGTTATGATATAGCTGATTATAAAGCTATAGCGCCCGAATACGGAACGATTGAGGAATTCAAAGAATTGCTTGATGCTGCCCACGAAAAGGGCCTCAAAGTTATTATGGACCTTGTTATTAATCACACCTCGAACGAACACGAATGGTTCAAAGAGAGTATGAAGGGCCACGATAACCCTTATCACGATTATTATTTCTGGCGTAAGGGTAAAAAACCGAACGGCAAAAAGCCTCCCAATAACTGGCTTTCAACTTTTGCAGGCCCCGGATGGCATTATAATGAGCATCTTGATGAGTGGTATCTCACTCTTTTTGCCAAAGAACAGCCCGACCTTAATATGGATAACCCCAAGGTGCGCGAAGAAATCAAGGATATAATCCGTTTCTGGCTTGATATGGGTGTTGACGGTTTCCGTGAAGATGTTATTACCTTTATTTCAAAGAAAGACGGTCTTCCCAACGGTTTCCCCATTCCCGTTGCCTGCGGTATGGAGCATTATAAATGCGGGCCCCGCCTTGACGAATATCTCACCGAATTCAGAAAAGTGACCGATAATTATGATTGTATGACAGTCGGCGAAGCACCGATGATGACCCCGAAGCTTGCTCTTCGTTTTATCAAAGAGGGCGCAGGGCAGACTCTTAATATGATGTTCAACTTCCAGCATATGGAAGCGGATTCATTTATGGTTAGCTGGATTCCTATGCCTTTCAGCCTCAAAAAGCTCAAGAAGGCATATAACAATTGGCAGCATAAGCTCTACGGAATCGCCTGGAATGCAAACTATATCGAAAACCACGATCAGCCCAGAATCATCAGCCGCTACGGCGATGAAAAATACAGAGTTGAAAGCGGCAAAATGCTCGCAACAATGTATATCTGTCAGAGCGGAACTCCCTTTATTTATCAGGGGCAGGAAATCGGTATGCTCAATATAAAAATGAACAGCGTTGATGATTATACCGATACTCAGGTCAAGAGCACATATCAGCTTTTCAAAAAGCTCGGTTTCAGCGATAAAATGTTCCTTAAAATTGCCAACCGTGCATCAAGAGATAATTCAAGAACTCCCGTTCAGTGGACCGCAGAAAAGAATGCTGGTTTCACAACTGCGGATGATGCCTGGTTCAAGGTTAACCCCAACTATACAGAGATTAATGTTGAAGCAGCCGATAAGGATGAGAATTCAATTCTTAATTACTACAGAAAGCTTCTTAATTTCCGAAAAGAAAACGAAGTGTGCATTTACGGCGATTTCAAGCTTCATTATAAAAACAGCAGAAATCTTTTTGTTTATGAGCGTAATTACGAAGGCAAAAGAATGCTTGTAATAAACTCGTTCACAGATAAACCCGTTCATTTTACAGCACCTTCGGGCTTTGACCTCGGCAAGGGCAAGCTCGTTCTTTCAAACTATGATGTAAAGGCTGATAAAACGCTCAACACCTTTGAAACGAAGCCTTATGAAACAAGAGTTTATCTCTTTGACTGATTTAACAAAGCGCTCCCGATTTAGGGGGCGCTTTTTATTATATTTAATTCTTGACTTTGAATGTTATAAAATATATACTTTTAAAATGATGAGATTTTTTCAGGGAGTGAATCAAATGAACGGTGTTCCCGATTATTTCGGCTGTATGGTTTTTGATGATAAAGCCATGAAGTCGAGATTACCAAAAGAAACATATAAAGCTATCAAAAAAACAATGCGTGACGGTAAGCGTCTTGATATAGAGGTTGCGAACGTTGCTGCCAATGCGATGAAGGATTGGGCGGTTGAAAAAGGCGCAACTCATTATACCCACTGGTTTCAGCCTATGACGGGCATAACCGCCGAAAAGCACGACAGCTTTATTTCGCCCGACAGCGACGGCTCGGTAATTATGGAATTTTCGGGCAAAGAGCTCGTAAAGGGTGAATCCGATGCTTCAAGTTTCCCTTCAGGCGGTATCCGCTCAACTTTTGAAGCAAGAGGATATACCGCGTGGGACCCCACATCGTATGCTTTCATAAAAGAAGGAGTGCTCTGCATTCCCACAGCTTTCTGCTCATACGGCGGTGAAGCTCTTGATATGAAAACGCCGCTTCTTCGCTCAATGGAAGCTATCGGTAAGCAGGCAAAGCGAATTCTCAAGCTTTTCGGTCAGGATGAAACCGCAAGCGTTAAAACAACCGTTGGCGCAGAGCAGGAATATTTCCTTGTTGACGGTGATATGTATAACAAGCGCAAAGACCTTATTTTTACAGGCAGAACTCTTTTCGGAGCAAAGCCCCCCAAGGGTCAGGAGCTTGATGACCATTATTTCGGCTCAATAAAGCCCAGAATTGCGGCGTTTATGACTGAGCTTAACGAAGAGCTCTGGAAGCTCGGCATTCTTGCCAAAACAGAGCATAATGAGGCTGCTCCCGCTCAGCACGAGCTTGCTCCCATTTTCTCAACAACAAATATTGCAACCGATCATAATCAGCTTATGATGGAGGTTATGCAGAAGGTTGCAAAGAAGCATAATCTTATCTGCCTTCTTCACGAAAAGCCTTTTGAAGGCGTTAACGGAAGCGGTAAGCATAACAACTGGTCTATTTCAACAGGTAAGGGCGTAAACCTTCTTGAACCCGGCGAAACGCCGTATGATAATGCGCAGTTCCTTCTTTTCCTTTGTGCTGTTATCAAAGCTGTTGATAATTATCAGGATCTTCTCAGAATGTCTGTTGCAAGCGCGGGCAACGATCACCGCCTTGGCGCAAACGAAGCTCCTCCCGCGGTTGTTTCGATGTTCCTCGGTGACGAACTCAACGAAATTCTTGATTCAATCGAAAGCGATGAATCATATGATGCAAAAGAAACCGTTCAGATGAGAGTCGGTGTTCATGTTCTTCCCCGATTCCCCAAGGATACAACAGACAGAAACAGAACATCTCCCTTTGCTTTTACGGGCAACAAATTTGAATTCAGAATGCTCGGTTCGGCAAATTCGATTGCGAGCGCAAACATAGTTCTTAACACAGCTGTTGCTGATTCTCTTAAATCATATGCAGACAGACTTGAGAATGTTGATAATTTTGAAGATGCGCTTCATTCTCTTATTCAGAAAACAATCAGAGATCATAAACGCATAATCTTCAACGGAAACGGTTATGACGATGAGTGGATTAAAGAAGCTGAGGCGAGAGGTCTTTATAACTTCAAAACAACTCCCGATGCGCTTCCTTGCATAACAGCAGAAAAGAATGTCAGACTTTTTGAAGAGCATAAAGTTTTCACAAGAGCTGAACTCGAAGCCCGTCAGGAAATCTATTTCCAGAACTATTGCAAAACTCTGAATATTGAAGCTCTTACCGTTATTGATATGGTAAATAAGGATATTCTTCCTGCAGTCAGCGCTTATATCGGCAAGGTTAGCAGCACTGCAGCGGCTAAAAAGAGCTGTTTTGCCGATGTGGATTTCACATATGAAGAAAACACCGTCAGGAAGCTTTCTTCGCTTACTGCATCTATCTATAAAGCAGTAAACGAGCTTGAAGAGTTCCTTTCTGAAATCAAGTCACTTGATGCGGTTGAAAAGGCCGGCAAATTCAGAGATGTTATTATCCCCAAAATGGAAGAAATCCGTTCATATGCGGATGCGGCAGAATGCATCACGGGCGCAGAATACTGGCCCTTCCCCACATATGCTGACCTTCTCTACGGCGTAAGATAAAACTTATAAAGCGTATGCTTGTAATGAGCATACGCTTTTTTGTATATAATATAAACGGACAGCTGAAAGGGGAGCGCGTAATGAATGATATTGCAGAAATTCTGAAAATAATTCTTATTGGTATTATTGAGGGCATAACTGAATGGCTTCCGATAAGCAGCACGGGTCATATGCTGATTTTTGACGAATTTGTTCCTTTGAATATGAGCTCAGATTATAAAGAAATGTTTTTTGTTGTTATTCAGTTTGGTGCAATTCTGGCGGTTGTTGTTTATTTCTGGAACAAAATCCTTCCGATTGAATATAAAAACAAGAAATTGGAGCTGAAAACAGATACGTTGATGCTGTGGGTTCATATTGCAATCGCCTGCATACCCGCTGCTGTTCTCGGGATGCTGTTTGACGATTTTCTTGAAGAATATTTCGGCAATGCAATAACAATTTCGGTTATGCTTATTTTATATGGCATTATATTTATTCTGATAGAAAACAAAAAGAAAAATCCTTCTGTAACCTCAACAGACGCTATCGATTATAAACTTGCGCTTGCAATAGGCTGTTTTCAGGCGCTTTCAATGATACCCGGAACATCCCGCTCAGGTGCAACAATAATTGGTGCGCTTCTTTTGGGCGTTTCAAGAACGGTTGCCGCCGAATTTACATTTTTTCTCGCCATACCGACTATGTTAGGTGCAAGTTTGCTGAAAATAATGAAGTTCGGTTTTTCTTATTCCGCATCTGAAATTTTTTATCTGATTCTCGGTATGTCGGTTGCGTTCGCAGTTTCGCTTGCAGTTATAAAATTTCTTATGAATTATGTGAGAAAGCATAATTTCAAGGTTTTCGGATGGTACAGAATAATTCTCGGTATAATTGTAATTGCAATTTCATTATTAAAATAAAAAAGGATTGTGTGAGAGATTTTCTCATACAATCCTTTTAACATTATTTATTATCAGCCTGTCTTATCGCAACTCGTCTTACCTTACCGCTGAAGGTTTTGGGAAGTTCATCAACAAACTCAATAATACGGGGATATTTGTAAGGTGCGGTGTTTGTTTTAACATATGTCTGAAGCTCTTTAACAAGCTCGGGGCTGCCTTCAAAGCCTTCTCTGAGAACAACCGTTGCCTTAACAACAAAGCCTCTGACGGGATCGGGAACACCTGTAACCGCAACTTCAAGAACCGAAGGATGCTCAAGCATAACGCTTTCAATTTCAAATGGTCCGATTCTGTAGCCTGATGATTTGATAACATCGTCATTTCTGCCGAAATAAACAAATCTGCCCTGTTCATCTCTGTATGCAAGGTCGCCAGTGTGGAAGAATCCGCCTCTGTAAGCCTCGTTTGTATCTTCTTCGCTGAAATTATAGCTTGCAATAACGCCGCAAGGATGTTCAGCGGGGGATTCGGCTTTGATGCAGATTTCTCCGATTGTGCCTCTCTGGCAGTGGTTACCGTCTTCGTCAAGAATATGAACCTTAAGACCGGGGGCGGGGAAGCCGATTGCGCCGGGAATGGGTTTTGTCCAGGGATAGATTGTGCAGATGCTTACGGGAGTTTCGCTCATACCGAAGCCTTCGTGGATTTCAAGGCCCGTTGCTTCCTTCCATTTGTTGAAGATATCAGCGTTGAGAGCTTCACCCGCTGTGCAGCAATGTCTGATTGATGAAAGGTCATATTTGCTGACATCGTTCTGAAGCATAAGACGGTACATCGTGGGGGGAACGCAGAAAGTTGTGATTTTGTATTTTTCAAGCTTTGAAAGAATATCAGCGCCGTCAAATTTATCAAAATCATAAACAAAGTTTGCTGTTTCGCCCATCCACTGGCCGTAATATTTGCCCCAAAGGGATTTTGCCCAGCCTGAGTCTGAAACGGTGAAATGAATACCGCCGTCAACAACATGATGCCAGAAAACACCTGTCATAATATGACCGAGGGGATATTTGAAATCGTGAGCGATGATTTTGGGATAGCCCGTTGTGCCTGATGAGAAGTTGATGATCATTGTGTCATCAACGGTTGTTGCGGCATCGCCTGTGGGTCTTGTCCAATCTTCACTTGCCTTTTCAAAGCCGTCTTCAAAATCAATCCAGCCTTCAACGCCTTTATGCTTTGTTACGAATTTCTTCTCGATGGTTTCATACTGATCCATAACCGAATCGAAATCATCGGTGCATTCGTCATCGCCTGTGATAACCGCATATTTGATTTTTGCTTTGTTGCAACGGTAAACATAATCTTTACCTTTGAGCATATTTGATGCGGGCACCATAATTGCGCCGATTTTGTTGAGAGCAAGAGTGATAATCCAGAAAAGATAGCTTCTTTTAAGGATAAGAAGAACGGGGTCACCCTTTTTAACACCCTCTGAAACAAAATAGTTTGCAGCCTTGTCTGAAAGACGTTTCATATCGCCGAAGGTGAATCTCTTTTCTTCGCCGGTATTTGAAACATAAAGAAGAGCAAGCTTATCGGGCTTTTCTGTTCCGAGAACATCAATTACATCATAAGCAAAATTGAAGTTCTGCTCATATGTTATTTTGAAATTTTCCTGGCAGTCCTTAAGAGAAATAAACGACTCTCTTGTTCTGCCTATAAACTTTTCGTAAATTGCCATTATTCTGACTCCTGATTATTTTTTGTATTCCTTATTTAAGCACAAGTGCAATAAACTGCGCCTTGGTGTCGCCCACGTTTTTGTGTGCGTGAGGAATTGAGGAATCAAAATATGCACTGTCGCCTTCGTTGAGCTCATAGCAGATATCGCCGATATAAAGATGAAGGCTGCCTGAAAGAACATAATCGAATTCCTGACCTTCGTGCTCATCCATTACGGGAGGATTACCCGAAGGGTCGATGGTAACAAGGAAGGGCTCAGCCTTCTTGTTTCTGAATGTGTATGCAAGGTGCGAAAACTCATATCCGGGGTTGCGGTTTGCAATATATCCCTTGCCCTTTTTAACAACCGTGCAGGATGAAAGGCGGGGGGATTCACCGCTGATGATATCAAGGATATCAACGCCGAGGATAAGCGCAATGTTGTTGAGTGTGCTGATAGCGAAATCATATTCGCCGTGCTCAAAAGCATTGTAGTTTTCTTCTGAAATTTCAAGCTTTTCAGCCATTTCTGTGGCAGAAAAACCGCAGGTTTCACGCAGGGAAGCAACTCGCAGGCCAATTTCTTTTAATTCAAGCATGTGGGTTTCTCCTTAATCGTAGTTATTAATAGTTATAACCAAGCTCAACCGCCTTGATGTTAAGCTCAATAAGATTCTGTTTCTTTGCGGGAACAAGCTTCTTCATTGTTGTTTCAACGTTTTCATAGGGCATAACGCCTGCCTTGGCAATAACGTGACCGATCATAATCATATTTGCAAGACCGGGAAGGTTTTCATCCGATGCAAGCTTTGTTGCGGGAATGTAGTAAACCTCAACATCGTCTCTTTCAACCTTGCGTTCAACAAGTGAGCTGTCAACAAAAATCTTTGCGCCGGGAACAGCTGCGCTTTCAAACTTATCAAGTGAAGGAAGGTTCATTGCAACAAGAACGTTGGGGTTAGAAACGATGGGTGAGCCGATTTTTGAATCGCTGAGAATGATTGAACAGTTGCAGGTGCCGCCTCTCATTTCGGGGCCGTATGAAGGAAGCCAGCTTACCTCACGGTCTTCAAGAAGACCGTCATATGCGAGGAATTTTCCCGAGAAAAGAATACCCTGACCGCCAAAGCCTGCAAGAAGTATTTCATGTGTCATGATTATTTATCCTCCTTTTCAGCTGTTTTGTCTTTATAAACACCGAGAGGATAATAAGGAAGCATATTTTCCTCGAGCCATTCAAGTGCTTTA
>JAZLBI010000169.1:0-1611 GCA_045613625.1 Acutalibacteraceae bacterium
TTTAATTTTCCGCATCTGAATTATCTCCTTTGGGTTGATATTTTTTTGATGAATAGGGATTTTTGTTTTCTTTGGGCGGGTCGGGAATATTGCCGACGTGAATAAGCCACGAGAAAACCGCTGTTTTTATTGCAACGCCGATAACCCATACGGCGAGCGCTCCCACAAACCACCATATTGATATTTTGAAAATGAAATGTGCCGCAAGCAAAAGCCACGCAGGAATTGACCAATTTAGGTCGAATATGAGGTTTATCAGCAACGCCGAAAAGAATCCGTTGCCCTTTGGTCTGTTCTTCTTCATAATCATTCAACGATAAGTCTGCCGCTGATTTCACGGTCAAGAGCATTATGCACCGAAAGATATTCATCAAGAATTTCTCTGCAGGAGGTTGAAACCATTCGGGGCTTGCCGTTCTTTGCAACCTCGTCATAGGAAACGGAGAAGAAGTTTTCAAGATTCTTGAAATGGAAATGCTGAAGACCGATTTTATAAATCTTCTCATCATCAAGAGGTTCGCCGTTTATCACAAACTTTTTGATTTCGTGAGTGTTGCGGTCATAAAGAACTCTTGTTCCTTTTGAGAACTGATAAAATTCACAATGCGAACCTTCCCACACCTCGTCACGAAGCATGAACTTTATCATCCGTCTGAGCTGTTCACCCGTAACACGGAGCATATATGCAGGGTCATCATAAGGGAAGCATTCCGCAAGGTCCTGATAAAGAACAATCGGACCGAGTTCCGTTGAACGGACACTTCCCGAGCCGAGAAGCATAAGGTCAAGACCGAGACTGTCACGCATAATATCCGCAAACAGACCGCCAAGCTCGGTTTCACGGTATCTTGACGGATGAGTAAGCTGTCTTTTGAATCTTGTTACCATGCGACCGTATTTCATATCCGTTTTATTCTTGTAATATTTGATTATATCTTCAAGTTTTTCATCTCTCGGGCAGTTTTCGGCATTAATGGGAAGACTCTTCCATGTGTAGCTGTCAATGCAGTTGTTATCGGTATCAACCATAATATCGAATCTGCCTATCTGGTCTGTACCCGTACCTGCCTGAACGATAACAATATCGTTAACAACCGCAGGTTTTTCAATAAACGTATGCGAATGACCGCCTACGATAATATCAACACCCCATGCAGGGTCAAGCTTTGCGGCAAGCTTTTTATCTTCTTCAAATCCGATGTGTGTGAGAAGAACGGTGAAATCAATATCAATTCTGTTATATGCGTTGCAGATTCTGCCAACTGTCATTGCGGCTTCATCAATATCAACGAACGTTCCCACAAGACCGTCATTCTTTGTCTGCGAAAGAACATCTTCGGTCAGAATACCGATAAACAGAACTTTCATTCCGTCAATTTCGATTATATGGTGAGGCTTGAAAAGTCTTGCGCCGTTGGTTTTGATATGTAAATTAGCATTGATAATCGGGAACTTTGCACATTTTTCGAAAAACAAAAGATGTGAAACGCCGTAATCTGTTTCGTGGTTGCCGACGGTAACAACATCCGGTGAGATCATATTCATAATCTCGATTGTTGAAACACCCTGATATTCGGAATCGATAACCGAGCCTCTGAACATATCGCCCGC
>JAZLBI010000170.1:0-6006 GCA_045613625.1 Acutalibacteraceae bacterium
AATCGTGAAAAAGCATTGCAAAACGTGGTTCGGGGCGGGGCTCAACGTTTTCAACTGATTTTACCGTATGATCCCAGACATCGTAGATATGCCTTTCGTGATTTTGTGCGCAGTTTTTCATCGGAGCGAGTTCGGGCAGAATGAAAAAGAAAACTTTTTCATAATCCCGAAGAATTCTTCCTGCATCCTTTCCGCACAGAAGCTTTGAAAGCTCAACAAAAATCCGTTCAACCGAAATGTTTTCAAGAAGTCTGAAATTACGGCGTATGCTTTCCGCGGTCTTTTCTTCTATTTCAAATCCGAGCACTGAAGAAAATCTCAGTGCGCGAAGAATTCTCAATGCGTCTTCTCCGAAGCGTTTGTCGGGATTGCCGACACAGCGTATAACTCCTTGGTTTATATCATCCCGTCCGCCGAATGGGTCGCAAAAAATATCTGGCGGAGAATATGCGATTGAATTTACGGTAAAATCACGCCGAGAAAGGTCGTCTTCGATTTTATCGGTGAAATCAACCTTATCGGGATGGCGGTTATCGGAATATTTGCCTTCAATGCGGTAGGTTGTTATTTCAAGCGGAGTGTTTTCGATAATAACCGTAACCGTGCCGTGCTTGAGACCCGTTTCTATTGTTCTGAATTCCGAAAAGCAGCTGAGAGTTTCTTGGGGAAGAGCGCTTGTTGTTATATCCCAATCGTGGGCGTCTTTACCCATAAGCGCATCACGCACCGCACCGCCCACAACATAGGCAGAATAGCCGTTGTTTTTCAGAATTTCAACAGCTCTATTGACTTGAGGCGGAATTTTTATTACCATAATATCATCACCACTTTTCGGAGGGATTTCTATGAATATACAGATTTTCGGAACAAATAAATGCTTCGATACCAAAAAAGCTCAGAGGTATTTCAAAGAGAGAGGAATTAAATTTCAGTTTATCGACCTTTCGCAGAAGAATTTCAGCAAGGGCGAATATCAGAGCGTCAAATCAGCCGTGGGCTCAATGGAAGCTTTGATCAACGAGAAATCAAAGGCTTATGAGAAGCATTTTATAAAGTATCTTGCAAGCAAAGATGCCGTTGAAGAAAAATTGCTCGAACACGGTGAACTCTTCAAAACCCCCATTGTTCGTAACGGCAAAAAAGCAACTGTCGGTTATTGCCCCGAAATCTGGAAAGAGTGGGATTAATACGCTTCAAACTTTGAGATTGTTGCGAAGCATCTCGATTTTTCGATAACAAGCTTGAAATAACGCACTCTTATTTCATTGAATCGGCAAATCTTTTTATAGCCGATTGTTGTTCCCGCGCCAACCTTTTTCCATTTGCCCTTGACCTGAGCATAGAGCTTGAATTTTTCAATCTGCTGACCCGTTCTGATATGCTCGCCGAGAACGATTTTATCAATATCATATTCGTCGCCAAGGTCGAGAACAAGCTCTGAGCCGTCGGGTTCATCGCCCGAATGCCAATATTCTTCGCTGTCATAGCTGAGCGCCATCTGACCTGTGTGATTTTCGTCAAGGTGGCGGTTATCGGTTATAACAGAACCTTCTGCAAGATTTTCGTTGAAATCAATATCAAGCTGTGCACCCATAGAAAGAAGAGTTTCAACATCTTTCTCGGCAATTTTTCCGTCTGTGTTGGGCGGAATGTTGAGAAGGAAGTTTGCGTTTGAACCAACCGAGCTGTAATATATATCCATAAGCTTTGACAGAGGTTTAACGGAATAATCCTCTTCGGGATGGAAGAACCAGCCTTTTCTGATTGAAACATCAACCTCTGCGGGGTACCAGATAAGCTTATTGCATTTTTTGATAGCCTTCCTGCTGCCGAGATCAACGGCAGTGGGATTTATTTTTTTAGGCGGCTTTGAAACATCGTGCTGGCTTGCCGCGGCAATTATCTCGTGATTTGAATGCCAATAAGGAACAACGCTCCATTCGCTGCTTCTGCAAACGCCCGCCTCGTTGCCGCACCAACGAACATCAGGGCCCGAGATGCTTATTGCGGCGTTGGGCTGAAGTTCGCGGATGAGTTCGTAATAGCTTTCCCAATCATATTCCTGAACCTTTCCGTTGGGGCCTTCGCCGCAGGCTCCGTCAAACCAAACGCAGAAAAGTTCGCCGTATGCTGTGAGGAGCTCACGAAGCTGATTTTTGAAAAATTTATTGTAGGTTTCACCCGAACCGTATGAAGGCTCGTGTCTGTCCCAAGGTGAAACATAAATGCCGAATTTAAGACCGAATTCTTTGCAGGCCTTTGCGCATTCTGCAACAACATCGCCTTTGCCGTCGCGCCATTTGCTCGAGCGCACACAGTGGTCGGTGTATGCCGTGGGCCAAAGGCAGAAGCCGTCGTGATGCTTTGCGGTGAGAATAAGACCTTTCATACCCGCAAGCTGACAAACTTTTACCCACTGACGGCAATCAAGTTTTTCGGGATTGAAAAGTTCGGGGTCTTCGTTGCCGTTACCCCATTCGGAATTTGTGAAGGTGTTCATTCCGAAATGGATGAAGGCGTAGAATTCGGTTTCCTGCCACTGAATCTGACGCTCGCTCGGAACAATTGAAGCTGCGTATTTTACAAAATCGGGAGTTTTGTTCATATCTTTTATCCTTTCTTTCAGGTTGTTTTATTAAGTATTTTGCCCCAGAAATCTTCGCCGAGCTGATTGTTCATTGCGCAAACAATCAGTTCAATCAGAGCGGGGGAATCGGAAATATAACGGAACATTTCGGGCGGAAGCATCCCTCTGTCTGCATATGCGAGGAGCCTGAATTTTGCGGCATCGGATTCAGAAAGCGAAAGCCTGCCGATGAGCTGAAGCAATGCACCGTCATCGGGCGGAGAATTGTTTTTGCCCTTTTCGATGTTGCTGATATACTGGGCAGTTTTGCCGAGAGCATCAGCAAGCTCGCCCTGAGAAAGCTTTGCGGCTTCGCGGGTTTCTTTGAGCATTATGCCAAACGGTGTTGGTGCAAACATCCGACTCCTCCTTTCCGAAAGCGATTATAAGTCACTTCCCGTATTTATTGAATAAATAAACAAATTTGTTTATTGAATTTCATTCAATAGGATAACACAAATACAATTATGTGTCAAGGGGAGATATTATTGTATTAAATAAGTTGTTATTTTTGATTTTCGTTATTGATAAACAGAATTTGTTGTGCTATATTGAAAGTGCCAAACAAATTTGAATAAAAAGCCATCGATCAGCATGTGTGGTTTATGCCTGATCGGGTAAAAATACAGACGCTCAATTTCTGCATATACTGAGATGGTTATGTATGGATTTGTTTGGCGACAGTTGGAGCTATGTGTTTTTTGTGCGCAGCTTCGGCTGCGCACTTTTTATTTTACGGAGGTATTAAAATGAAGTTTTTTTTAAAACGAGTAACAGCTATCATTATTTCATTAGTAATGATAACAACAACTTTACCTATTGTGTCACAAGCACAAAATGAAACTATTGATGAAAGTATCAGTGATGCTAAGTTTGTTTCAGGAGTGGGTCTGAATTCAATAGCAAACAGTCTTACCGTAGCGAGTAATAACGAAGATTATTCAATAACATATCTTGAGGTTGTTGAAGGAAATGCTTTGGTTAAATTAAAAAATACAGATAAATGTACACTTGTTGTTGCGGTATATGATGAAAATACCAATAAGATGCTTTCAAGTGATATTTTGGAAATTGAGCCTAATACATCCACGGCGGAGATTAGTTTTGTAATAGATGACTTGCCTGAAAAATTTTTAACAAAAGCATTTTTACTTGATAAAAATAATGCGACTCTTTGCAGTGAATATATTGATAATAAGAATACAACATTATATGAAGAGTTTTTAGCGAAAACACCTGAAGATTACTCCGGCAATAATATAATCTATTTCAGTGATGATAAGGATATTGTTGATTTTGGCGTTTTGAATGATAGTGTAAAAACACATCATAAATTGGATAAAATGACATTTTCATATGATGAAGAAACAAAAATATATACTTTCACAAATGCTACAGATGAAATAAAAAAAATGAAGCCAGGTGAAATTTTTTACTATGAATTTGGTGAAAATACAAATGACTTTTTACTCTTTAAGATAAAAACAATTTTGTCTTTGGGTGATTATGTATTGATCAAAGAGGATGAAAATATTGACTTGGAAGATACGTTTTCTTTTCTCAGAATTAACGAAGGTGGTGATTATAGTGAAGTTGAAATTGATGAAGATGAATTAGGGGACGCTTTTTCAATTGCTGAAAACACACGTATAGCAACATATGCACATAATGTTAATAAAACAGCATATCATTCAGACACTCTCAATTTAGAGTGGCCTAAAAAGGATGAAGAAGATTATAAATCATTTCATATAGAGGGTCAGCTTGGCTTTTCTTTGTCAACCGAAATTGTGCTTACATATGATGCAGAGCTTTTTGGAGAAGATTATTACGATTTCAAATCTGAAACCGAGGTTGAATTGGGATTCACAGAGTTTAAAGTTGTAGGAGAAGTTTTTCTTCCCGAAAAAATTTCGAAAATACCTATCACAAAGATTCCTGTTGGTCCTTTTGTTTTTTCTCTTACACTTAATTTGATTGCAAATCTTTCTGCTTCAGTTGAATTCTCGGCAGTTTACAAAGAGACCATCACTGTTACGGGCGACAGCGAAAACGGAGTAAAGAAACACATAGATGGTGACAAGGATATAGATGCAGATTCTGATGGGGAAGTTACGATTGAACTTGGTTTGGGTGTAACATTAAGTGCCAGTTTTCTTGAGATTGTTTCACTGAGCGCATCCGGCAGTGCAAGTGTTGTGTTCAAAGGAAAACTTGAAAAAACAGGAATAACAGAAACGATGATACATCCGTGTTACGTATGTATATATGGAGATGTGAGTTTTTTAGCAAAGTTTGACATTAAGCTTTCTATAGTTTTACTTAAAGATGTTGTTGATTTTGAAAAAACTTTTTTGGGATATAGCTATAACAAAACGTTGGGAGATATACATATATCATATTCTGAGGAAGGCTTGGAGTGCGATACAGGCCGATGCAAACGCATTATGACCAAAGCATCGATAAATGTTTCGGAAATGGACTACGAAACATATAAAAATATTCCTGTTAAAGATGCAACCGTTACAGTACTGGGGGGGGTGTTTGATGCTGACGGCGACGGTAAATATGACGATTCATATTGCAAAAGCGATGAGAACGGTTTGGCATATGTTTTTCTGAAACCGGGTACATATACCGTAACGGTAAAAGCAGATGGATATAATGATAAGCAATTTGAAATAAAAATGCTTTATAATCCCAAATTTGAAAAAGTACTCTTATCGGCGGGAGAAAGCGGAAAATGTGGCGATAATCTGATATGGACATTTCAAAAGAAAACTGGTATTTTGACAATTTCCGGTACCGGAGATATGCATGATTATTATTACTATTCGGAATCTGTTTCAACAGCACCATGGAGTAAATATGACTCTGGAGATGAGAATGGGTACAGAATAAAAAAGATAATAATAGAAGATGGTGTGACGAGTATTGGTGACTATGCTTTTTATATGCATTATGCGCCTAATTTTCAAGAAACATTGAATATTCCGAACACAGTAAAGAGTATTGGAGATTACGCTTTCAGAGCATGGGATTTTAATTGTGTAAACATTCCTGAAAGTGTTACAGAAATAGGAGAAAGAGCGTTTGAGAACTGCCGAATGGTGGTTGCTGATGAAAATCAATATTATTCATCCGATTCAAAGGGTGCGCTTTTTAATAAGAACAAAAGCGTATTAATTCACTGTCCAAATAACATAACACAATATACGATTCCTGGAAGTGTAACACATATTTGTGATTATGCGTTTAGTGGCAGCAATATTAAAAATATAGTTGTGCCAAACAATGTTAAATCTATAGGAGCGTTTGCATTTTCAAGTTATAGTCTCGAAACCGTCAAACTTCCGAACAATCTAAAAGCAATAGAATAT
>JAZLBI010000171.1:0-6609 GCA_045613625.1 Acutalibacteraceae bacterium
GGGGAAGATTTTTGCGGCAACAATGGTTTCGCCCTTGCTGTTTTCGCCGCCGTAAACAAGTGCTTCGCCAACGCGGATATCTTCGCCAAGATGATATTCAAGCTCTTCGGGATAGATGTTTTTGCCGTTGCTTGTAACAATAACGTTCTTGCATCTGCCTGAGATATAGAAACGGCCTTTCTTATCCATATAGCCGAGGTCGCCTGTGTGGAACCAACCGTCTTCGTCGATAACCTTTGCGGTTTCTTCAGGGTTGTTGTAGTAGCCGAGCATAACCATATCGCCCTTAACGCAGATTTCGCCAACTCCGTTTTCGTCGGGGTCAAGAATCTTTGCTTCGCTGCCGGGGATAACTTCACCAACCGATTCTGCAAGATGAAGTCTGTCGTGGTTGAGAATTGCAAGGGGAGCGCATTCGGTGAGGCCGTAGCCGAAGATAATCTGAATGCCGAATGCTGCGAAATCCTTGAGAATCTGAGGGTTGATGGGTGCGGCGCCGCAGATGATAAGTCTCATATTGCCGCCGAATGTGTCGATGATTTCTTTGAAGAAAACTTTCTTGAGGTCAATGCCGACTTTAGCTGCAGCCTTAACAAGAACGCTGCCAACCTTGAAAAGAGTGAGACCGTGAGGTCTTTCAGCAACCTTTTTCATAAGGCGTCTGTGAACGGTTTCAAGAAGAAGGGGAACGGCAACAAAAACCGAAGGATTGAATTCCTTCATATTCTTAAGAACATATTTGAAACCGTCGCAGAAGGTAACCTTTGCGCCGCAGTAGCAGGCAAAGAAAAGAATGATTGTGCTTTCATAAGTGTGATGAAGGGGAAGCATCGAAATGCCGCAGTCATCGGGGCTGATTTTGATAACGCCCATAGCTGCCATAACTTCGTAGCAGAAGTTTCTGTGGCAGAGCATAACGCCTTTTGACATGCCTGTTGTGCCCGATGTGAAAAGAAGTGAGCACATTGCGTTGGGGTCGATTTCAGCGTCAAGGAAGCGGGTGTCGCCTTCAGCAAGAAGCTTTTTGCCCTTTTCGATGAGGTCTGTTATGTTGAGCACACCTTCTTCTTTCTGGGTGTGAATCATAACGATTGTGAGGTCTTTCTTAACCTCGTCTTTTCTTTCTTCAAGCTTTTTCGCCATCTTCTTATCGCAGAAGAAGAGCTTGACATCAGCGGTGTTGAGAATCATATTGATATCGTCGAAAAGAAGCTCTTTGTCAACGGGAACGATAACGCCGACGCCTGTTACGGTTGCCATATATGAAAGGCACCATTCATAGCTGTTGTCGCCGCCGACAGCGATTTTTTCTCCCTTAAGACCCATGTCGGTAAGTGCGGTGCCGACTGCCTTGATTTCTTCGCCGTACTGTTTGTATGAGATATCATACTGCTTGTTTTTCTTGTCTTTTACCGTGAAAGCGCTTCTGTCGCCGTAAAGCTCAACGCTCTGGTTAACAAGATCTCTGATGTCAACGATTTTTCTTACGTCATAGAATTTCTTGTTGTTTTTCAATTGACATATCCCACCTGAAAAATATAGGTTTTTCTCGTAATATATATATTTCTATTTTATGCAACAAAACATTCGATATTGTATCATATACCACTGCGGAAATCAATAAATAAATTCTTAAAAATTCTCTAAATATTGTGTCGGTCTTTTGAAAAAAATAGTATATTTTGCGCTTTTTAGTCAAATTTCGGCAAAAGTGTATAGTTTAACTGACAATCTTTTGCAGGGGACGGTTCACACGCACTGTCAGACACGCCGTGAAATCCGCGGTTGTTTTGCTGGCAATGAAACATCGCCTCTGCCGAATTGTTGATAATTGAAATAAAAAAGAACCGCCCCTGAGAGACGGTTCTTAAAATTATATCATTTTTTTGAGATTTTCAAAGCCGATTTCAATGCCGTCAAGGCATCTTTCGAGCCCTTCAAATTCAACGCTTACCCAGCCTTCGTAGCCTGAGTTTTTGATGACGGAAAGGCACTGATAAACAGGAATATCACCGTGGCCGATAATTGAACCTCTGAGGTAATTTCCGCCTCTTGATTTGAAGAATCCCTTGCCCGGATTAAGCGCATTTCCGCTTTTGATATGAAAATCCTTGGCGTGAACGTGTTTTATGTAAGGCGCAAGTCTGCCTGCCGCTTTTGTGCTGTCTTCATCAGCGCAGCAGAAGTTTCCGATATCGAGAAGAACGCCGAAATTGGGGTTTGAAACGCCTGTAACAATCTTTTCAACTCTTTCGCTGTCCTGGCAGAAAAAGCCGTGATTTTCAATCATTGTTGTTATGCCTTTTTCAGCGGCGTATTCGGTGATTCTTCTGCATCCCTCAACAAGAACGGGGAGAATCTGATCAAATCCCTGATGATTTTTAACATCTTCAGGCATTGACCATGCGGCGTCGTGTCTGAGGCATTTTGCGCCGAGAATCTCAGCAATATCAACCTTTCTGCAAACTCTTTCAACCTCTGCATCAAGGCCTTTTTCGCTCAGAAGATTTGCCGAAATTGTGTATGCAATTATGGGCAGACCAACCTTTTCGCTTTCTTCCCTGAGCATCTTTGCGTATTCCGCTTCGCTGACTCCTTCGGGAGCATCAAGGTCGATGAATTCAATGCCGTCAAAGCCCATATCTTTTGCCTTTCGGATTATGCTGAGCTGTGTTTCTTCTTTTGAATTGATAAGCTGCTGAAAACTGTAGCTGCTGACTCCGATTTTCATTCCGTTCACCTTCCGCATCCGAATCCCTTAAGGAATTCAACAGCCTTGCGGATATCTCTTTCGGGGTCGTCGCCAACTTCTCTTTCAATGGTAAGGAAGCCTTTGAAGCCGATTTCTTCAAGAGCATTGAGATAGTTTTCCCAAACAACGCTGCCCTCGCCGAGAGGAACTTCGATGAATGAATCGTCTGTTACGATAACATCTTTTTTAAGTCCGTAAATGATTTCGGGGTCTTTGAAGAAAATCTGCTTGCCGTCTTTTGCGTGTGTGTGAACGATATATTTCTGAAGATTATGGACAGCCTTAACGGGGTCGTCGCCCGTAACCATAACAAGGTTTGCGGGGTCAAGGTTAACGCCAACGCCTGTTGAGCCGAGAGAATCAAGGAATTCTTTGAGAACAGCCGATGTTTCGGGGCCTGTTTCAATTGCGAAATGAGCGCCGATGCTGTCTGCATAGCGTGAAAGCTCAAAGCAAGCTTCCTGCATAACCTTATATCTGTCGTTTGCCTTGTCTTCGGGAACAACGCCGATATGAGTTGTCACAACATCTGTGCCAAGCTCTTTTGCAAGGTCGATGATTCTCTTTGATTTTTCGATCTTTTCGGGGTTTCTGTCTGCAAAGCAGAATCCGCCGCCGCCAAGGTCGCCGCAAAGAGCGGAGATAACGAGTCCGTTATCTGCAACAAGATTTTTGAATTCAGAAATTTTTGTTGCATCCATATTTTCGGGTGACATTTCACCGTGGGTTGCATAAACCTGAATGCCCTGTGCGCCGACAGATGCGGCTTTTTTAACTGCGGTGGGGATGTCTGTTCTGAAGCTGTTGATTATAACACCTATAGGAAATCTGCCCATAATTTTTTCTCCTTTAAGAAAGATTTGCAGATTAATGATAGCAAACATTCAGCTATTTATCAAGTTTTTTTTGTAATTAACTTTACATTTTTGGTTTTTGTGGTATATTATTTAGTATGTATAATTATAATTTACTCTGCGGAGGTATATAAAAATGGCAAAAATCAAAGTTGCGGTTATCGGTTGCGGTAACATCGCCAATGCGGCGCATATTCCGGCTTATATGAAAAACGAAGAGGTTGAAATCAAATATTTCTGCGACCTCATCCTTGAAAGAGCTGAAAAATGCGTTGAAAAATACGGCTGCGGAACAGCAGTTACTGATTATCACGAATTTCTCAACGACCCCGAAATCGAAGCTGTTTCGGTTTGCACACACAACGATTTCCACTCAATCATAACAATTGATTTTCTTAAAGCCGGCAAGCACGTAATGTGCGAAAAGCCTGCGGCAAGAATTCTTTCGGAAGCGCTTGAGATGCAGAAGGTTGCCCACGAAACAGGCAAAATCCTCAACATCGGCGTTGTTAACCGTTTCAACACATATGTTATGAAAATCAGAGAGCTTATCGAAAGCGGCGAGCTCGGTGAGGTTTATCATGTTTATGCTTCATTCAGAAGCCACAGATCAATTCCCGGCATCGGCGGAGATTTCACAATCAAGGCAAAGGCGGGCGGCGGCTCACTCATCGACTGGGGCGTTCATTTTATCGACCTTGTTCTTTATTGCTGCGGCGACCCCAAGCCTCTAACCGCATCGGGTGAAGCTTTCTGCAAACTCGGCAAAGATATAAAGAACTATACATACACAAGTATGTGGGCTGAAGATACCAAGGATGAAAACGGCATTTATGATGTTGATGATTCCGTTGTCGGTATCGTCAGAACTGAAGGCCCTGTTGTAAGCTTCAACGGCGCTTGGGCTCAGAATATCGGCGAAAGAGAAATGTTTATTGACTTTATGGGCGATAAAGCGGGCATCCGCCTTCAGTATTGCTCGGATTTCCAGCTCTGGTCGGTTAAAAACGGAATGCTCACCGAAACAAAGGTTTCTTCAAAAACAACCGATATGTATGAAAACGAAATCAACGATTTCATCAGATGTATCAAAACAGGCGATAAGAATCAGCAGTATATCGACTATGCTGTTGAAACTTCAAAAATACTTCAGGCAATTTACGATTCATCAGAAAGTCACAGCGAAATAAAAATCAACTGAAATGAGGTAATTAATAATGGATATCAGAATTTTTAAAAACGATGCAGAAATCGGCGCAGCTGCAGGCAAGCTTTTCTGCGATTTTGTTAACGAAAAGCCCGGTTGCGTTCTCGGCCTTGCAACAGGCGCAACTCCCGTTCCCACTTATAACTATATCGCTGAGCAGTATGCTCAGGGCAAGGTTTCATTCAAGGATGTTAAAACTTTCAATCTTGATGAATACTGTGACCTTCCCAAAACCCATAAAAACAGCTACTACACATTTATGATTGAGAACCTTTTCTCAAAGCTTGACCTTAATCTTGATAACGTTGGCTTCCTTGACGGCAACGCTGAAGATCCCGAGGCAGAGAGCGCACGCTATGCCGCTGACATCGCTTCAAAGGGCGGCATCGATATTCAGCTTCTCGGCATCGGCAGAAACGGTCATATCGCTTTCAACGAGCCTTCGGATGAATTCACCGGCGAGAGCCACAAAATCAAGCTTACAGACAGCACAATTGAAGCAAACTCAATTTATTTCGACGATATTCCCATGCCCCGTTATGCAATGACAATGGGCATCGGTTCAATTATGAAGTCAAAGAAAATCGTTCTTATTGCAACAGGAGCATCAAAAGCAGAAGCTGTTAAGGCAATGATTCAGGGCCCCGTAACTCCTCAGTGCCCCGCATCAATTCTTCAGCAGCATTCAGATGCAGTAATCTTCCTTGACGAGGCTGCAGCAGCTCTTCTTTAATTCGCATAACAAGAGGTAAAAAACAATGGAAAACAAAAAGTTTTATATAACAACGCCGATATATTATCCTTCGGATAAGCTTCATATCGGCCACACCTATTCAACCGTTGCCGCTGACGCAATGGCTCGCTATAAGCGTTTTCAGGGCTTCGATACCTTCTTCCTTACAGGCACCGACGAACACGGTCAGAAGATCGAAGATAAGGCAAAGGAAGCAGGCGTAACGCCCAAAGAATATGTTGATAAAATCGTTGCAGGCATCAAAGACCTGTGGAAGCTGATGAATATTTCAAACGATAAGTTCATCAGAACAACCGATGATTATCACGAAAAAGCAGTTCAGAAGATATTCACCAAAATGTATGAAAAAGGGGATATCTATAAGGGCTATTACGAAGGACTTTACTGCAAGCCCTGCGAATCTTTCTGGACAGAAACTCAGGCAGTTGACGGCAAATGCCCCGATTGCGGCAGACCTGTAACAAACGAGCGTGAAGAGGCATATTTCTTCAAGCTTTCGGCTTATGCCGACAAGCTTCTCAAATATTATGAAGACCATCCCGGTTTCATTGAACCCGTGAGCAGACAGAATGAAATGGTCAACAATTTCATCAAGCCCGGTCTTCAGGATCTCTGCGTATCCCGTTCATCATTCAAATGGGGTATTCCCGTGCCCGTTAACGAGGAACACGTTATCTATGTTTGGCTTGATGCGCTTACCAACTATATAACAGCTCTCGACTATAATTCAGATGACGAAACTCTCTATAACAAATTCTGGCCCGCAGATGTTCATCTTATCGGTAAGGATATCATCAGATTCCACACCATTTATTGGCCCGCTTTCCTTATGTCGCTTGATCTTCCTCTTCCTGAGAAGGTTTACGGCCATGGCTGGGTGCTTCTTGAAGGCGGCAAGATGAGCAAGTCAAAGGGCAATGTTGTTGACCCCGTTATTCTTGCCGAAAGATACGGCGTTGATGCTCTTCGCTATTATCTTCTTCGTGAAATTGCTTTCGGTTCAGACGGCATTTTCTCAAACGAAAATCTTATCAACAGAATA
>JAZLBI010000172.1:0-25402 GCA_045613625.1 Acutalibacteraceae bacterium
TATTGTATATTTTATAGTAAAAGCAACACGAAAGAAACTTAATTCTGCCTTGTAAATTAAAAAGACAAGACGGTTATCCGTCTTGTCTTTTTGCGATTTCATTGAGTTTTTCGCCTGCCATACGGTAAACTGTCCATTCATCCATCGGTGTTGCACCGAGTGATAAATAGAAATCGATGCTCGGTTTGTTCCAGTCAAGGCAGCTCCATTCGAGTCTTCCGCAACCTCTTTCAACCGCAATTTCAGCGAGCTTTCTGAGAAGAGCCTTGCCGTAGCCGTTGCCTCTGTATTCGGGCAAAACAAATAAATCCTCAAGATAAATCCCCGCTCTGCCGAGGAAGGTTGAAAAGTTATGAAAAAACAGAGCAAAACCAACCTCTTTGCCGTTATGCACAGCGAAAATGACCTCGGCTTTTTGCTTTTCAAATATCCATTCTTTAAGCAATTCGGGTGTTGCAACAACATCAACAAGCATTTTTTCATATTCGGCAAGCCTGCAGATGAAATCAAAGATGATGTCAACATCCTTTTCGTTTGCAAAGCGTATTTCAAAATTATTATTCATATATTATCACCCGAAAAATAATATAACATTTTATTATGGTTTTGGCAACAAATTAATTGACTTTTTCGGGCGTTTGATGTACGATTGGTTAGAGAAACAAGAAGGAGATTGTTTTATGCTTTCATTCAAAAATAAACTTATTTCAAAAGTCGGTGTGCCGATTTTTAAATGCCCGGCACTGCCTTTTATACATATTTATAAATTGACAAACAGAGCTAAAAAACGCATTTCGCTCAGCGAAAACGGTATAGGCACAAAGGATGATCCCGTATACCTTACCGCTCACAGAGGCGCGTGGGCAGATGCTCCTCAAAACAGCCTTCCCGCCTTCAAAAAATCGGTTGAACTCGGATATTATACCGCTGAATGTGATATAAGGCTCACAAAAGATGACAGATGGGTTGTTCTTCATAATGATACGGTTGATTCTCTCTTTTGCCAGAAGGGTCATATTGAGGAATTTACCTATGATGAGGTAAGAACTTTCACCTATAAATACGGGCCCGATTTCTGGAAATACGGCGATTTGAAAATATGCTCTTTTGAGGAATATCTTGATACTTTTGTGGGCACAAATACCCGCCCGCAGATTGAGATTAAAACCGAAACCTATGATAAGCTTTACACTGTTGTTGACGCTGTTAAAGAGAGAGGGCTTGAAAAAAATGCCATTGTTATTTCTTTTGACCTTGAACAGCTTAAGGTTATAAATGAAATTGACAGCAATATTGAACTTTGGTATCTCATTGATGAAATCACCTCAGAAAACATTGCTGCAGCTCAGGCTATCGGCAATAATGTTTGGCTTTCGCCCAATTTTGACAGAAACGATGAAAAGTCAATCAAGCTTGCACTTGATGCGGGTATAGGTGTTTCTTTCTGGACGGTCAACAGCGTTGAGGATGCAAGAAAGCTCTATGACCTCGGCGTAAGATATATGGAAAGTGATATTCTTTGTAAATAAAAAATCGGCGGATAAGCGTAAAGTTTGTCCGCTGTTTTTTGCGTTTATATGTTGACAATTTCTATTAATATGGTATACTTAATTAAGTAACTAATGAAAGGATCAGACAATGAGTTTCACTGTTAAAGGATGCAAAATAAACGGGAAGGGCAATCCTGCAGATATCGTTGTTTCAGGCGGCGCTTTCGGCGGTGCCTTCGATACCGTTTTTGAATTTGATAATTGTGCTGTTTTTCCGGGCTTTGTTGATGTTCACGTTCATCTCAGAGAGCCCGGTTTTTCTTATAAGGAAACTGTTGAAACGGGTTCAAAAGCCTGCGCTCACGGCGGATACACAACAGTTTGTTCAATGCCGAATCTTAACCCTGTGCCCGATAGTTATGAGCATCTTTCGCAGCAGCTTGAGCTGATAAAAAACGATGCCGTAATGAATGTTGTGCCCTATGGCTCAATAACGGTCGGCCAGAACGGCGAAGAGCTGTCTGATATGGCGGCAATGGCTCCTTATGTCTGCGCTTTTTCTGATGACGGCAAGGGTGTGCAGAGCGAAGAGATGATGCGAAAGGCGATGATAACCGCAAAATCTCTCGGCAAAATGATTGTTGCCCACTGTGAAGATAACTCGCTCCTTCACGGCGGATATATTCACGACGGCAAGTATGCCGCTGAGCATGGTCACAGAGGAATCTGCTCCGAAAGCGAGTGGAAGCCTATTGAGCGCGACCTGAAGCTTGCTGAAGAAACGGGCTGCGCATATCACGTTTGCCATATCTCAACAAAAGAAAGCGTTGAGCTTATCCGAAAGGCAAAGGCGAGAGGTGTTGACGTAACCTGCGAAACAGCTCCGCATTATCTTATCCTCAGCGATAAGGATTTGCAGGAGCACGGCAGATTCAAAATGAATCCTCCTCTTCGCGATGAAAGCGACAGACTTGCTCTTATTGAAGGCATCTGCGACGGCACAATCGATATGATTGCAACAGACCACGCACCGCATTCCGAAGAAGAAAAGGGCAGGGGTCTTGAAAAAAGCGCAATGGGAATAGTCGGAATAGAAACTGCATTTTCATTGCTTTATACTTATCTTGTCAAAGAGAATATCATAACGCTTGAAAAACTTGTTGAGCTTATGAGCATTAACCCCGCAAAGCGTTTCGGATTTGATAATATGATAGAGAACGGTAATTTCACCGTGTTTGATCTGGATAGTAAATACACAATAAATCCCGATGAATTTCTTTCAAAGGGAAGAGCAACTCCGTTTGACGGATATGAAGTATACGGCGAGTGTCTTATGACTGTATGCGGCGGAAAAACAGCATGGCAGAAGGGAGAAGGCAAATGAACAGAGGAATATACGAAATAATCGATAACAAACCCCTGACCAAAGATATTTATGAAATGAAGCTTGCGGGTGAAACTTCTCATATTACCGCACCCGGTCAGTTTATCAACATTCAGCTTGACGGTTTTTATCTTCGCAGACCCATTTCAATCTGCGACTATGATGATGCAACTATAACAATAATCTATAAGGTTGTCGGTCACGGCACTGAAGCTATGGCAAAGCTTGAGAAAGGCGGAAAGCTTGATATTCTTTGCGGCCTCGGCAACGGATTTGATACCTTGAAATGTAACGAAAAAGCGGTTCTCATCGGCGGCGGTGTAGGTGTGCCCCCGATGTATAATCTCTGCAAAAAGCTTATCGCAGAGGGCAAGAAAGTTTCCGTTATCCTTGGCTTCAACACAAAAGACGAAATTTTCTATGAGGATGAATTCAAGGCTCTCGGTGCAGATGTTTATGTTTCAACCGTTGACGGTTCTTACGGAACAAAGGGCTTTGTGACCGATGTGCTCAAAGATCTTGAATATGATTATTTCTTCACCTGCGGACCTATGCCGATGTTCAGAGCAATTGAAAAAATTGCGGCAACAAGCGGTCAGTACAGCTTTGAAGAGCGAATGGGCTGCGGTTTCGGAGCTTGCATGGGTTGCTCGTGCAAAACCAAGTACGGCTATAAGAGAATATGCAGAGACGGCCCCGTGCTTGAAAGGGAGGAGATAATATGGTAAACACAAAGGTTAATCTTTGCGGAATAGAGCTTGATAATCCCGTTATTCCCGCTTCGGGAACATTCGGCTTCGGCTATGAATTCGCAGAGCTTTATGATATCAACTGCCTCGGCACTTTTTCCTTCAAAGGAACAACAAAAGAAGCCCGCTTCGGCAACCCCACCCCCAGAATCGCAGAGTGCGACAGCGGAATGATAAACGCAGTCGGTCTGCAGAATCCGGGTGTTGAAAAAGTTATCAGCCACGAGCTTCCCGAACTCAAGAAATGTTTTTCAAAGCCGGTTATGGCAAATGTAAGCGGATTTTCTCTTGAAGAATATGCCTACACTTGCGAAAAGCTTGATAAAGAAGAGCAGGTTGGTTGGCTTGAGGTTAACATAAGCTGCCCCAACGTACACGGCGGAGGAATGAGCTTCGGAACTTCTCCCGAAGCAGCGGCAGAGGTTACAAAGGCTGTTAAGGCAGTAACAACAAAGCCCGTTATCATCAAGCTTTCGCCCAATGTTACCGATATCGTTTCAATCGCAAAGGCTTGCGAAGAAGCGGGTGCAGACGGCGTTAGCCTTATAAATACTCTTCTCGGTATGAGAATAGACCTGAAAACGGGCAAGCCTGTAATCGCAAACAAAATGGGCGGATTCTCAGGTGCGGCAATCAAGCCTGTAGGCATCAGAATGGTTTATCAGGTTTGCAACGCAGTTAAAATTCCCGTTATCGGTATGGGCGGCGTAGAAACCGCAGAGGATGTTATTGAATACATTATGGCAGGTGCAACGGCTGTTGAGGTTGGTGCTGCAAACCTTGTGAATCCCTATGCAAGCAAGGAAATTGTTGAAAACCTTCCCGCTGTAATGGCTAAATACGGTATTAAAAATTTAAATGATATAAAAGGATGTGCACACAATGGGTAAAGACGTAATCATCGCTTGCGATTTCAGCAGCAAGCAGGCAGTAATGGATTTTCTTGATAAGTTCACAGAGGAAAAGCCTTATGTAAAAATCGGTATGGAGCTTTTCTATGCTGAAGGTCCTTCAATTGTTAAGGAAATCAAAGCAAGAGGACACAAAATTTTCCTTGACCTCAAGCTTTGCGATATCCCCAATACAGTTAAGAAGGCTATGAGCGTGCTCAGCGGCCTTGATGTTGATATGACAAATCTCCACGCAAGCGGAACAATCGAAATGATGCAGGCTGCTCTCGAAGGTCTCACAAGACCCGACGGCACAAGACCTCTTCTTATCGCAGTAACTCAGCTCACTTCAACAAGCGAAGAAAGAATGAGAGAACAGCTTCTCATCGATAAGCCTCTTGACGAGGTTGTTATGCACTATGCTTCAAATGCAGAAAAAGCAGGCCTTGACGGCGTTGTTTGTTCACCCCTTGAAGCCGGCAAGGTTCACGACAGATGCGGTGCGAATTTTGTTACCGTAACTCCCGGCGTTCGTTTTGCAGACGGTGATATCGGCGATCAGGTGAGAGTTACAACTCCCGAAAAGGCAAAGGAACTCGGTTCGGATTATATCGTAGTCGGCAGACCCATCACAGCTGCCGAAGATCCCGTTGCAGCTTACAGAAGATGTGTTGCTGAATTTGTAGGTTAATTCGTTAATAATTTCAGGAGGTTATATATATGGAAAAGCTTATTGCAAAAGATTTACTTTCGATTGGTGCCGTTTTTCTTCGCCCCGAAGAGCCCTTCACATGGGCAAGCGGTATCAAAAGCCCCATTTACTGCGATAACAGACTCACTCTTACCGCTCCCGCAGTAAGAACAGATGTTGAAAAGGGTCTTGCAGAAATTGTTAAGAATCACTATCCCGAAGCAGAAGTGCTTATGGGTACTTCAACTGCAGGTATTGCTCACGCAGCAATAACAGCTCATCTTCTTGATATGCCTATGGGTTATGTTCGCTCAGGCGCAAAAGACCACGGCAGAGGCAATCAGATTGAAGGTAAGCTTGAAAAGGGTCAGAAGGTAGTTGTTATCGAAGACCTTATCTCAACAGGCGGCAGTGTTATTGAAGTTGTTGAAGCTCTCCGCGAAGCGGGCGCAGAAGTGCTCGGTATCGCAAGCATCTTCACATACGGTATGAAGAAGGGTCTTGAAAGACTTGCTGCAGCCGATGTTAAAAATGTAAGCCTCACAAACCTTGATGTTATAGCAGAAGTTGCGGCTGAAATCGGTTATATCAAACCCGAAGATGTTGCCCGTCTTATTGCTTTCAGAAACAACCCATCCGACGAAAGCTGGATAGGGGGAGCAAAATGAGAAGTCTTATAGACATTCTTTCGCTCTCAACAGAGGAAATTGATGAACTTATTGCGGTAGCTGAGGATATTATTGCACATCCCGAGGTGTACCGTGATAAGTGCAGATATAAAAAACTTGCAACTCTTTTCTTTGAGCCTTCAACAAGAACCCGTCTCAGCTTTGAGGCGGCGATGTATGAGCTCGGCGGTCAGGTGCTCGGCTTTTCTGAAGCCAATTCATCATCTGCCGCAAAAGGCGAAAGCGTTGCAGATACCGCAAGAACTGTAAGCTGTTATGCGGATATTATTGCTATGCGCCATCCCAAAGAGGGTGCACCCCTTGTTGCCTCAATGGCGGCAAGTGTTCCTATCATCAATGCGGGTGACGGCGGCCATAACCATCCCACACAGACACTTACCGACCTTCTTACAATAAAAAGAGAAAAGGGCAGACTCAATAATCTTACCGTTGGTTTCTGCGGTGACCTTAAGTTTGGCAGAACGGTTCATTCGCTTATTGAGGCGCTTTCAAGATATACAGGCATCAAAGTTGTGCTCGTTTCACCTTATGAGCTTCAGCTTCCCGGATATCTGAAAAAAGAAACGCTTGAAGCAAAGGGTATAGAGTATGTTGAAACAACCGATCTCAGTGCGGTTATGCCTGAACTCGATATTCTTTATATGACACGAGTTCAGCGTGAGCGTTTCTTCAACGAAGAGGATTATCTCAGACTTAAGGACAGCTATATTCTCACACCCGAGAAGCTTGTTGATGCCAAGAGCGATCTTGCAATTCTTCATCCGCTGCCCCGTGTTAACGAAATTCATACTTCTGTTGATGCTGACCCGAGAGCCTGCTATTTCAGACAGGTGCTCAACGGCAAATTCATTCGTATGGCTCTCATTCTCAAACTGTTGGAGGTGGAATAAATGCATATTGATTCTATCAAAAACGGCGTTGTAATCGATCATATTCAGGCTGGCAAAAGCATGGATATCTATATGCATCTTGAGCTTGATAAGCTTGACTGCACTGTTGCGATTATTAAAAATGTAAGCAGCAAGAAGATGGGCAGAAAGGATATCATCAAAATCGATTCTGAAATGGAAGTTGACCTTGAAGTGCTCGGTTATATTGACCCGAATATAACGGTTAATATAATAAAAGATGAAAAGCTTTGCGAAAAGAAAAATCTTACTCTCCCCGCACAGATAAAGGATGTTGTGAAGTGCAAAAATCCCCGCTGTATCACAACAACAGAGCAGGATTTGCCCCATATTTTCAAGCTTACAAATGCAGAAACAAAAACTTATCGTTGCATTTACTGCGAGTCAAAAGCCAAATAATAAAATTAAGACCTGAACGAAATTTCGTTCAGGTCTTGTTTTTTGTTTGAATCAGAAATTAACGCCGTTCCAGCCCCAATGATCGGCTTCTTCATATTTTATATAGATACTTGCTCTGTCAATGCCGAGTTCTTCATTAACAATTTCAGAGAGAGCGGCTGTGAGTCTGTCGTATGCGGCATCTGAGGTTGAACCGAAGAGGCTGACTTCAAGATAAGCATAATCCTGAGTGCAATCGCCTTTGAAATACATGCTGATGTTATCCTCGAAAGCAAGCATAAGCCAGGCTTCGGTTTTGCCGGGGATAAGTGCGATTGCTTCGCCGAGTTTTGCTTTGAGGTTTTCTTTGTTCTGAGTGGTAAGCTCTTTGCTGACTGTTGTTCTGATATAAGGCATAATATCTCTCCTTTAGTTGATTCTTATAAAGCTTCTTGCTTCAACAACCGCACCGAGAACGGTGAAGTCGCTGTCTGTGTAATTAACATAAATTATCGAACCGGTATCATATTCAGTGCAGAAAACGCCGTCGTCAATTTCATAATGGTCTGTCATTCTTGCATCTCTGAGGTCGTTGAGCACGGTGTTCGCTTCTGTATAGAATTCAGCGGCATTGTTTATTGTGTTGTCGTAATAGAAAACATCGGTTTCGGTGTCGCCTGTGCTTTCATAATTCCATTCAAAATGCGGGCAAGCACCATATTCAATGCATTTGAGAAGCAGTTCTTCTTTGTTGATGCTTGTGTTGACAGCTTCGCCCGCATAATCAACGGTTCCGTGAAGAACAAGCTGAATGAAGGGCACCGAAACATATGCACCGCTTTCACGCACGGATGCTTTGAGCGGAATGTTTATAACGGAGTCGATGTTTTTGAGCATATAGAAATTGCCTGTTTCAGTCATGGTTGAATATCCCGTTGAAAGGGGAGAAATTGCTTTGATTATTTCCTGAGATGCTGCTTCTCTGAGAAGACCGCCGTTTGAAAAATCCGAATAAAGATATGAACCGGCATCGCTCAGACAGTATCCGGAAAAGCTGTAATCTCTTGTGTTGTTTACAACCGTTGAAACAACAGATGAAAGCTCCGATATATTTCTGAATCTTCTTTCTTTCGGCTCTGATTCCATATATTTATAAAGCATACTGTCGGGCGTGTAGGTGATATCTGTTTTTTTGATGCTTTGTGCGTTGCCCGAACTGAAGCTTTCTGAAGAAGAAAGAAGGTTAATATCAATATAGAGGCTCATTTTTTGCGCGGTGATATAGTCATAAAGGCTGCTGAGCTTATCCGCACCGCCGAGTCGGGTGAGGATTGATGCGTTTTTGATATCCTTTGAATCTGTTCCACCGCCGAAAATTCCTCTGTATCTTACGCATACATTGTTGATGCCTTTGTTTTTCATTCTGATGAGCATATCCTGCGCCTGCTCAAAGGTTGTGAGCTTTTTAAGGTGTTTTATCATACCGAATGAATCCCTTGCGGCGCCGGTAAGCGTAAGATAAAACGGCAGGTAGTCGGTAACTTCAACAGTTTTTGTTGAAAGAACCGAATTTCTGATAAGCTGTTCTCTGCAAGCGGATGCAAGCCCTGAATAGGTTGCGTTTTTGCCTGAGAGGAAGCGGTAACAAAGTGAGATCTTTTCTGTTGCTTCAGCTTTTGAAATATACAGTTTGTTGTTTTCGTAAATCACGGGAGTGATATTGAAGCTCGGATAAACCTTGTTATATTCGCTTACGGATGTTGCTTTGTCTGCGTTGATGAACGACACTGCATCGCCGTTTTCTATCAGCGCAACAAAAGCCGATTCACCGTGCTTTATGCCGAAGGCGGGGATTACGGCGTTGCCCGAAACCTCGGCGCCGATTGCGGGGTCGTTTCCGTAAACCGCAAATGTGAGAGGTTCAAACGAGTCGTCATACATTGATGTTTTGATGATTGCGCCGCTTCCGTCAGGCACAAGAAGAAAATCGTTTTCGCCCGAATCGTTGAAACAGCCGAATCCGCCGAGAAGCTCAATATTTTCAATGAAAGCATCGGGGTTGCCGGTGATGTTTGAATGTGTGCACTCAACCGACATACTGCCGTCTTTCAGCGTAACCGTAACCGTCAGACGAAATCCGATATCATTTTTTTCATACGTTGTTTTTGCTGCAGTTTTTTCATCGGGGAAGATTTCGTAAATAAATTCCGCTCCGTTTTCAAGTATTCCGTAAGAGGCTTTGCCGAATGCAAGAGAATTATCCTGAGAGTTGAGAAGATATATATCGGTGCCGCCGTTAACGGTAACAGATACTATGCTTGCATCGCTCAGAAGCTCTTCTCCTTTTGCAACTTTGCTGAGCAGAGGAAGTGCGCTCCAAATCTTGTTTTTTGTTGTTTCAACGATGCAGAAACTGTTCGATACAGGGTCAACCAAAAGTTTGATAAGGCCCGAAATTGCAGCTTCTTGTGTGAAAGCTTTTTCGCTTTCCGCATAGTGAAGCGAAGCGTTTGCATTAAGGCTGCTGATAGTGTTTCTTGTTTCAACTGATTTTTTTGTTTTTATGCCTGCTTCTTCTTGTGGTGAACAGGAGGTGAGCACAACAAAACCAAAGCACAACATCAGCGCTGCCGCTTTTTTGAATATTTTTTTGAGTTTACCGTTTATTGTCATAGTATGCAGAATCCTTTGCAACTTCAAATGTGAAAACCACGCCGTTTGCTGTGTTTTTAACAGCACAGCGGCACATATGGTTATCCATAATGCTTTTAACGATTGAAAGACCGAGGCCGAAGCGGTTTTCGCTTCTGCCGTGAGCTTTGTCCGCTCTGTAGAAGCTGTCCCAAATCTCAGGCATATCGCTGTCGGCAATCTGTGATCCTGTGTTGAAAACGCTGATTTCAAATAAATGCTCGTTTTCGGTCAGCCCGATTTCTATTGTTTTATCTCCCGAGCAGTGAGAAACGGCGTTTGTTATATAGTTTTTGAGAACAATTTCTATTTTATCCTCTTCACCGTAGCAGGCGAGGGGAGAAGGAATTCTGTTGATAACGGTTATACCGTTTTGTTCAAACTGAAGAGAAAGATGATTGAGAAGAGAATTGATTTTTGCGCCGAGATCAAAAATATCGGGCATAAAGGGCTGAGTTTTGCTCTCGAGTTTTGAGAGTTCGAGAAGTTCAACAACAAGCTCGTTCATTTTTTTGCTTTCATCATTTATTATCTGGCAATATTCTTTGATAACTTCGGGATCGTTGCTTATGCCTTCGCAAACGCCTTCGGCATAGCCGGAGATGATTGCAATCGGAGTTTTGAGTTCGTGAGAAACATTGCTGATGAAAGATTTTCGCGCGTTGTCAAGCGCGTGACGCCTTTCGATATCCTTTTCAAGCTGATCGTTTTTATCTTTAAGGTCCATAAGCGTTGCATCAAGCGTTGTTGAAAGAGTGTTGATGCTTTTGCCGAGCTCGCCGATTTCATCTTTACCGTAGTCAGCGCATTTTCTGTTGAAATTGAGCGAAGCAATGTCTTTGGTAACGTCATTCATTTCAACAAGAGGTTTTGTGAATCTTGCAACAAGAATATAAAATATCGCTGCCATAACAAGAATCATCGTTATGCTGATGAATGAATAAACACCGCCTGCAACCTCAACAATATTTTCTATATCTGCAACTTCTGAATAAATATGAACCGTTTCACCCGAATCGAGAAAATATGAGTATACAAAATATTCGATATTCACGGATTGATTTTTGCGGATTTCAAAGTTTTCATAGTCAACCGCATTCCGATAGCTGTCAGAGGGCATAAGCGATAAATACTCAGCGGTTGATGAAGCGGAAGAGGCGAAATGTTCGCTGCCTGATGCTGTTCCGTTTGATGCGGAAGTGTATGCGAGAGAACCATCCTGATTTACGAGTTCAAAATCAATATTGTTCTTCATCGCTATGGAGTTGAGATCAAAATAATATGTGGCAGAGCCGGGAATACAATTGCTGATGCTGTCTGCAACCGTGATCATATCGTTATAGGTGCGGTAGGAAAAAACCCTGAAAAGCATTGGTGTTGTAAACACGGTTATAAGCACAAACAGAGCTATAAGCACCGCAATGATGGTTGCAAACAGCTTTGTTCGTATTTTGCTGATTCTGATTTTCGGAATTTTGTTTTTCAATTAAAACACCCTTAATTAATCTATCTTGTATCCGACACCGTAAACCGTTTTGAGATGAGTTTCGCCCCATTCGCCGAGTTTTGTTCTTAATCGGGCAACGTGAGAGTCAACAGTTCTCGGGTCGCCGACAAAGTCAACACCCCAGATATCATCGAGAAGCTGTTCTCTTGAATAAATTCTGCCTGTGTTGCTTGCAAGCTTAACAAGAATGCTGTGTTCTTTGATTGTCAGCTCAAGAGTCGCTCCGTTGAGAGTTACCTTATGGGCGGGAATATCGATAACAAGGTTGTTGATTGCAATTATGTCTTTCTGAGATGAAGACGGATTTGACAGAGACCTTTTCAAAAGAGCCTCAACTCTTTTAACAAGAACAACAGGGCTGAACGGCTTGGTTACAAAGTCATCCGCGCCGCTTTCAAAAGAACGGAGTTCATCGAATTCCTGACTTCTTGCGGTGAGCATAAGCACCGGAACTGAACTGCTTTCTCTTATTTTTGCGCAAACCTCCCAGCCGTCTGCTTCGGGCATCATTATATCGCATATAACAAGGTCTATTTTTTCGGAAGAAATGAATTTCGCGATTGCATCCTTTCCGTCAACCGCTTCAACGGTTTCATAGCCCGAGTTTTTCAGAAAGTCACACACAAGGCGTCTGATTCTTGCTTCGTCATCGGCAACAAGAATTCTTTTCATCGTAACACCGCTTTCAAAAAATAATTATACAAATACATTCTACCATATTGTATATTGGTAAATCAAGAGAATGATAAAATTTTAACGATTAAAGATTTTAATAAATTTTTCCGAAAAAATTTTACAAAACTATTGTCATAAGAGTTAATATTTAGTATAATAAAACAGTATTTAATCTGGGCTAAAGCGGCTTTGCTCCGCTTGGTCTTTCGAAAGGTGTGGTATTATGCTCGGCAAATATGTCAGAGTAAGGGTAACAAACCCTATCCGCTCCGTAAACAGACAGTTCGGTTTTGTATACCAGCTTAATTTTGGCGCAATTGAAGGCAAAAAACGGTATGACAGCATCTCGCACGGTGCGTATATCATGGGCATCAATCACCCCGTCAGAACATTTGACGGAAGGGTTATTGCGGCAATCAAACGCTCGGACGGAAGCCCGGCAGTTTATATTGTTGCTCCCAAAAGTATGAGATTTATTTCCTATCAGATTGAAGATGCTGTTGCCTTTGCCGAAAAGGGAAGGGAATATAAGCTGGAATGCCTTTACGAGCGTTCATGCGGTGCGGTTGTTTATCGAAGAATAAACGGTGAACTCCGTTATCTTCTCATCAAAAACAGAAGAAGCACTCATTGGGGCTTCCCGAAGGGTCATATCGAAAAGGGCGAAACCCCTGAGCAGACTGCAATTCGCGAAGTGCTTGAAGAAACAGGCATCCATATTCAGATTCTTCCTCAGTTTGCCTCGAAGTCAGAGTATACGATTCAGGGAAGAGTTGAGAAATCGGTTACGATTTTTCTGGCAAAAACGCAGGATACACAAACAACAATTCAACGTGAGGAAATCGAGGATTATATCTGGCTTAATTTTGACAAAGCTATGGATACTCTCAGATTTATCAATGACAGAAATATTCTTCAGAGCGCCCACGATTTTCTTGCAGAGCAAAATATTATTTAAAAGGAGGGAAGCTTGATGGCAGAATCTATTGTCAATTATCTTGTGGGATTTTTTCAGGATAAGATTCCGGATGAGATTATTATATTCATTATATCTATGCTTCCCGTTGTTGAATTAAGAGGCGGAATGATAGCGGCATCGTTGCTTGATGTGTCGTTGCCTGTAGCTTTTGTGATATGCTATTTGGGAAATATTCTGCCGATTCCTTTTATTTTGCTTTTTATAAGAAAGATATTTACTTTTTTGAAAAAATTCAAATACACAAAAAAGATTGTTGAAAAGCTTGAATCAAGCTCAATGAGAAAAAGTGAAAAAGTGAAAAAAGGCAGCAAATGGGGTCTGTTGACTTTTGTTGCAATCCCTTTGCCGGGCACCGGAGGATGGACAGGTGCACTGATTGCGGCACTTCTTGATATGAGAATCAAAATATCCTTTCCGTTAATTGCGTTGGGTGTGCTCATCGCCAATTTTATAATGGCTCTTTTTTCTTATGGGCTTCTTGATACGGTAATGAACTTGATCGGAAAATAAACAGGAGGTTGATATTGTGTTTTGTGCAAAATGCGGAACAAAATTTGAAGACGGAAAATATATTTGCGGCAATTGCGGCTGGGAGCCTGCCGTTAAACCTGCGCCTGTGCAGCAGGAAAAGGCGCCGGTTGCACCTGCAGAAGTTTCTGCGCCTTTAACAGAATCACCTTTTATTCAGTCTGTCAACGCACCGGTTGTTCAGCCTGTTAATGCACCTGTTGCACAGCCTGTCAACGCACCCGTTGCACAGCCTGAAAATATACCTGTTGCACAGCCTGTTAATGCGCCTGTTAATCAGCCGTTAAATGCGCCGTTTGCAGGTCAGTCGGTGAACCCTCAGGGTCAGCCCGCATATACTCCGGTTGTTCAGCCTGCCCCAAAACCCAAGAAGAAAAAGACAGGTCTTATAATTGCAATTGTTCTTGTTGCAGTTTTCTTTGTTTTCGGAGCTTTGGCAGCGCTTATCGGAACAGTCATTTACCGTAGTACCGATGGATATAAAGTCAAAGAAGCCGCTTCTCTTGTTGAAGAAGGCGATTATTATTCCGCCGATGAAATGCTTATGGGTGTTTACACCTTCGAAGCGGATGCCATAAGAGAATTCATTAATATCGAGCAGGCAAAAGCAAGCTTTGTTGAAGCAATGTCGGGCGCCGATGCGGCATCATATAATCCCGAAGGCGCAAGCGATGAATACTACAGCTTTATTTCGGCTGTTGACGCTTTTGAATACAGCCAGTTTTATGATTCTCTGCCCGAAAATCTTATGAGCCGATATAATGCATATTCCGCGGCAAACGACTTTGTTACGGAATATGTCTACGGAGAAACAAATGATTCGTACACAACCTATGTTGAAGAATGTCTCTATGATTATTTTTGCGATGTTCAGGCTGTAATGCTCAACGATGTTGTCAGAAACGACAGCACTCAGTTCGGAAGTTCGTTTACGCTCAGAGAGCTTCAGACAAGAGTTGACACAACTAATACTGCACTCGAAAAGCTTGATGCATATGATTTTGCGTCAATTCCTCTCAGCGGAGATGCCCTTACATATTGCCCCGCTTTATGGGCGACTGAAGGCAGCACGGTAAGCATCAGCACTCATGCTCTCGGGATTATAAATGATCTTATATATGAATGCGAAAACGAAGCAATATCAAACAAGAGCCTTATCGACAGCGGGCTTGAAAGCTTCAGTTGGGATGAAGATCTTTATATCAGCAATGCAGACCCTTACTACACATCGTATGTTGGCGAGTATCTTCAGAATATCGGCTCCGAATATGATATGCAGTTGAATGCAGATGATATTATCATAATTCTCAGAACAGAAATTCTTTATTCACTCGTTATGGGTGAGACCGCTGTGATTTCATAAAATAAAAAGTGACTTGCAAAGTTTTTTCTTTGTAAGTCACTTTATTTTTGTTTATGCGTAATACTGCATATTGAGTTTTACAAGATTTCCGACGGTTTCCGCAATTTCTTTTGGAGTTGCCTGAATGGAATTGTCAAGCCAACTGAGAACAACTTGCTTTGCACCGGCTGTAGTATAAAGAAGATAGATGTTAGCTTCATCTTTGTTTTTTTGTTTCTGCTGCGAACAAACGATTTCAAGCAACCTGTCATAATATACTTCAACGAGTCTCCAAAGGTAATTGTTAAGAACATTGGATTTTGCAAGCATATTGTAATATTCTTTATCTTTGTTGAGGTATTCACAGATATTTTCGATTATATCGATGATGTTCTCATCGATGTTTTCGAGGTCGAAGGTGTTGACATAATCAACAAGAGCTTTCAGTTCTTCGCTCTCAATATGCTCAAGAACGCTTGAAACATCCGAGTAATGGGCATAGAAAGTGCCTCGGCTGATATCGGCTTCTCTTATGATGTCAGATACGGTGATTTTGGAAATTTCTTTTTCATGAATAAGCTTTGCAACCGCTTTTTTTATCAGACTTTTTGAACGGATTGAGCTTCTGTACTCTGCCTTTGCCATTTATATTCTCTCCCCAAACTGTCAAGTTTATAATATTCTACAAAATATAAATAGAAAAATCAATAAATAAATTGTTAAGTTAGAAAAAATTTAATATATTTTCTAAATTACTTGTATATTACATATCAAGTTGTTATAATTTAAATGTATATTTTATCCGGGAGGATGGTAAATCATGAAGCTTGTTAATCAGACGGATGTTCTTTCGAAAAGATTAGGTGACGAAGCGGCGATCCGAATTCTTTGTGACAGCGGATTTGACGGAATAGATTATTCTATGTTTGAAATGAAAAACGATGATTGTATACTCAATTCATCGGGCTATAAAACACATATAAAAAATATTGCAGGGATTGCGGATTTTTACGGCGTAACATTTGAACAGGCTCACGCACCGTTCCCTTCCGCAAAAGACGGAAACGAAGAATATAACGGATGGATTTTTGAAAAGCTTAAAAGAGCTCTTGAAATTTCAGGTATGCTTGACACCAAGATTTGTGTTGTTCATCCCGTTCATTTCAAAGAAAATCAGTTTGAAAAGAATATGGAGTTATATCACAAGCTTGAACCCTACGCAAGGGATTACGGCGTGAAAATTGCCCTTGAAAATATGTTTGGTCACGACAGAAAAACAGACAGACTTGTGCCCAATGTGTGCAGTGTTGCGGAGGATTTCAACAGTTATGTTGATGCGCTTGACCCCGCTCATTTCACGGCTTGCCTTGACCTTGGACATTGCGGTCTTGTTGGAAGCAATGCGGGCGAAATGATAAGAAATATGGGTTCAAGACTCGGCTGCCTTCATATCCACGATAATGATTTTATCAACGATTGCCATACACTTCCTTATACAAGGAAAATGGATTGGGATGATATCCTTCATGCATTGGGAGAGATTGATTATCAGGGTCATTTTACATATGAGTCAGATTATTTCCTCAACGGTTTCCCGGATGACCTTCTGCCTGCTTGCGAAAGATTTATGCACGATGTGGGCAGATCAATGATGAGAAAAATTGAAAAATACAGGGTAAAGAAATGATAAACTTTATTTGTCCCGTGTGCAAAAGAGAGCTTTGTGAGGAAGAAAAGCTTTACCGCTGTGAAAACGGGCACTGTTTTGATAAATCAAAATTTGGCTATGTCAATCTGCTTCAGTCACAGAAATCATCTGCCAAACGCCACGGAGATGACCGTCTTATGGTCAGAGCAAGGCGTGATTTTCTTGATGCGGGTTATTATGGCTTTTTGCGGGATATGCTTTGCAAAATCTGCCTTGAATATCTGCCTGACGGCGGCGATGTTCTCGATGCAGGGTGCGGCGAATGCTATTATTCCGCTGAAATAAATTCACGGCTTAATAAAGCGGGTGTCAATGGAAATCTGTTCGGTGTTGACATTTCAAAGGATGCGCTTGAATTTGCCTCAAAGCGCAAAAGCGGAATAAAAACGGCGGTTGCAAGCCTTTTTGACTTACCGTTTGCAGATGAAAGCCTTGATGCCGTGCTCAATGTTTTTTCTCCCGAAGCGTTTGATGAGTTTCATCGCGTGCTTAAAAGCGGCGGATATCTCATAAGGGTGATTCCGCTTGAAAAGCATCTTTTCGGGCTTAAGGCAGCTATATATGATGAGCCGTATCTGAACGAAATGCCCGATATTTCAATAGATGGTTTTGAGTTTGTTGATAAAAAACAGATAAAATCACCGTTGATTCTTAAATCCAATCAAGATATTCAGAATCTGTTTAAAATGACACCGTATTATTATAAAACGGGAATTGACGACCAAAACAAAATCAATTCTCTTGATTATCTTGAAACTCAGGCAGAATTTGAAATCAGAATATATAAAAAGGAAGATTAATATGCATAAGAAATTCGCGCTTACTCCGCCTATGGGCTGGAACAGCTGGGATTGCTACGGAGCATCGGTCAACGAAGAAGAGCTTAAAGCAAATGCCGATTATATGGCGAAATATCTCAAAGATTACGGCTGGGAATATATTGTGTGTGATATTCAGTGGTCAGAGCCGACAGCCGATTGCCACGATTATCACTATTTTGCGCCTCTTTGTATGGATGAATATTCACGCCTTATTCCTGCGGTTGAAAGATTTCCTTCATCTGCAAACGGAAAAGGATTCAAACCGATTGCCGATTATATTCACTCGCTCGGTCTTAAATTCGGTATTCATATTATGAGAGGTATTCCCCGTCAGGCGGCACATATGAACACAAAAATCAAGTGTGAAGGTGTTACAGCAAGGGATATTGCTCACCCGTCATCAATATGCTCGTGGAATCCCGATATGTACGGGCTTTATACAAATAAAAAAGGTGCGCAGGAATATTACGATTCAATTTTTGAACTCTACGCCGAATGGGGTGTGGATTATATCAAATGCGATGATATCGCAAACACCGAAATGTTCCCGAATAATCCCTATTCAGCAAGAGAAGAAATTGAAATGCTCCGAAAGGCAATTGATAAATGCGGCAGACCTATGGTGCTCAGCCTTTCACCCGGCCCTGCACCCGTATGGGAGCATGAACATCTTGCCGCAAATGCAAATCTCTGGCGTATGACAGGCGATTTCTGGGATGAATGGGGCAAGCTTCACGATATGTTTGAACGCTGTTATAACTGGCAGGAATATGTTCAGCCGGGTGCATGGCCCGATTGCGATATGCTTCCGATAGGCCATCTTAAGGTGAATCCCCGACAGAAGGTCAACAAATGGATTCATTACACATATTTCACCCGCGATGAGCAGATAACGATGATGACTCTCTGGGGCATCTTCCGTTCACCGCTTATGATAGGCGGTGAAATGCGTGATAACGATGAATTTACTCTTTCGCTTCTTCAGAATGCAGAGCTTATTGAAATGCTGAAAAACTCAAGCGGTGCAAGGCAGTTCAGCCGAAACGAAACAGACGGCAAGGGCGAAATTATCTGGACTTCAAAGGGCGAAAACTGCAAATATGTTGCACTTTTCAATACCGATGATGAAGAGAGAGAAGTCCGTTTCGATGTGAACGATATCGCAGTTGGCGGCATTGACTACAGCGTTTGGGATATGTGGGCGCACGAAGAATACGCTGTAACAAACGGAGCATTCTCGGCAAAGGTTAATCCGCATGGCGCAAGATTATTTAAAGTAAAGGTGAAATAAGATATGGAAAGAACACCCAATTTAAGGCTCGCAACAAATAATCCCGACCATATTATGGTCAGCATTTCGGGCGATGCAAAAACATCTATGACGGTTACTTGGAGAATGAGCTCTGATATAACCGAAGGCTATGTTGAATATTATGAAAAAGGCGGAGAAAAGAAGCGTGTTAATGCCATCGTAAAGCCTTTTAAAAGCGATGTCAACACAAGCAATGTTTTTTGGGCAACTCCTTCGGAGTTAACTCCCGGCACACGCTATTACTACACTTGCGGAAGTGCAGAAAACCGCAGTGAAGAATATTGGTTTGATACCGAGGAAGAAAATCTCACAAAGTTCAGATTCATCGCAATTTCAGACCATCAGAAGGATGATGACCACTATAATCCCGATTATTCATCTCTCAACAAATTTCTCAAGGACGTGCTCGCAAAGTATCCCGATGTTAAGTTTATTCTTACTGCGGGCGATAACACAAACTGCGGTCAGCACGAAATTCAGTGGAACGCAATGTTTGAGGGTATGAAGGGGATAATGGAGCATATTCCCTATATGATGAGTTGCGGCAATCACGACAACAGAGGTTTTGAACAGTATTTTCCCAATGAAGTTAACCGATATTATGCCGAGCCTGCAGCATTTTTCAACACTCAGCTTGAATATTCATATCCGAAAAACGGCCCTGAAGGCTGGCAGACAGAGATTTATTCTTTTGACTACGGCAATGTTCATTTCAATGTTTTCGGTGTCAATGAGCCCGAACTTATGAATGAATGGGCAAAAAAAGATATCGCCGAAAGCGATAAAACCTGGAAAATCGGTGCTCATCATTTCCCGATTTATTATGCAGGCCCCAATCTTGCAAATGACGATACATATCCGATGATGCGCGAATCGATGGAGATGCTTGATGTTCTTTTCTCGGGTCACGAGCATAATTTTTCACGCTCATTCCCGATAAAGAATGAAGAGCTTTTCGATAAGCCTTCGCAGGGCACTGTGCATTATGAGCTCGGCAATGCAAACTTTAATCCGCCGGGAACAAAAACAACCGATAAGGTATGGCATGCTTCGTTTTATCCTCAGGAAGAAAAGGTTGCGGCGTTCACTCTTGTTGAAGTTGACGGCGATAAAATCACCTTTATTTCAGAGCTTAATGACGGCAGAATCGTTGATGAATGCCTCATCGATAAATCGAAAGATGAAATCAGACCTTATCGCTTAGCCCCCGTTTTCGGCGAAGGAAGAACGAGAGTTTATTATAAAGGTTCTGACCTCGGACTTTGCAATATGGCAACGCCTGCTGTCTTTGAAAACGGCGAGTGGTATATTGCATTTGCAACGCTTATCAGATTTGCGGGCGGCGAAGATATCCGCGAAAACGGCAAGGTTACTCTGAAAATTTACGGCAGAGAAGCAACCTTCACTGAGGGCAGCAACATTGCCGAAACGCCCGAAGGCAACATCAATCTTGGCGCAGAAGTTTTCAGAGGAAGAGAAGATCAGCTTTATATTCCCGTTGACGGCGCCTGCAAGGCGTTTAAAATGAAATGGGCATACGCAAAGAGAAACAATTTCATAACAATTGAGCATGTGAGCGAAAATGTTCCCATTGTGCCTCAGCCATAAAAAATAACCCCCGGAATTTGAAATTCCGGGGGATTTCTGTTATTTTTTTACTTCTGTAACAATTAAATTTTCGCCGTCAACCTTGAATCTGATATCAAATCCCGCAAATTCGATTCCGTAGATTCTTTCGGGTTCATTCTGATAGCCTGGTCGAGGGTCTTGCGCCAAAACAGCAATGAGAGCGGCGTGTTTTTCGCAAGGAATAATTTTTATGAGCTCTTCGGGAAACTCAACATCAAGTCTGCCTTCTTTTTCATTGAGTGCGAAGCCGTTGCTTGCTTCGGGATGCGAGTCAACATAGGGCAGATAAGGTTTGATATCAAAAATCGGTGAGCCGTCAAGCAGATCTGCGCCTGCAACGCGAAGAACACAACCGTATTTATCGGTTTTTTCAACTCCGAGAAGCTTTACGCTTGAAAGACCGACGGGGTTTGGCCTGAAAGGGGAACGGGTTGCGAAAACACCCATTCTTTTGTTGCCGCCGAGCCTCGGGGGTCTGACCGTAGGTGTCCATTCTTTATCGGCGCATTCCGAAAACTGCCATATCAGCCAGAGATGAGAATATTCTTCAATACCCCTGAGCGCATCGGGGTTTCTGTATTCAGGCTCAAAAACAATGGTTGCTTCAAGCTCGTCAACAAGTCCGCTCTGGCGGGGAATACCGAATTTTGATGTGAAATCCGTGTGAATACGTGCAATTATTTTCATGTTTATTATCCTTTTTGTTTGATGATATGATTATAACTCCGCATAACACAGATTTCAAGTGTAGAAACAGGGAACGTTTTTTGACGTTCCCTGTTGATGTTATAAACCTAAAAAATTTTTTGATTGCATTAAATTCTTACTGAGTGATTTTATTTTAACATTACCAGTTTTCTTCCATCCAATTGTTAACGTCGTCACCGAATTCGGGGATATAATTATGGTATTCACCGTCGCTGCCAATAAAACCGCCAGGATTTGTATTCTCGCTTTCACTGACGGAAGTGCTTGGGCTGCTGTTTACGAAGGGGAGAAGGTCTTCTGATCCTGTGGCTAAACAGACGACCACAAAAATGATTGCTACTGCCAAAAGTGAACCGAAGATTATACCGAAGTATTTCAAAGCGGATGTTTTGGCATTCTTTTTGTTAAATGCATTTTCATCATCAGAGAGTTCACGCCTTTTTAATTCGTTTTTTATGTTTGTGATTCTTTTAAAATTGACAGCAATTGCCAAAGCAACAAGACAGAGAACTGCGAAAAAAATCAATACGGGAACCAGCGTATCGTCATAAACTTTAAAAGCATCTTTATAAACTACGAATAATAAGGGGAATGCTACTGATCCACCGATTGTGATAACAGAAAGCAGATTTTTGTTTTTTATCAGCTCACGAGTACTGATTTCTTCAATTTCAACGCCGTTGATTTTTACGGGTTTGCCTGAGCGTTTTTCGTTTTTGCTTTTTTGGTTTTTCATAAATTTTTTCCTTCTTCCAAAAATAAAAAGTGTGTGCAACCGAAGCTGCACACACCGAAAAATGCGGAACTTCGATTTGCTGCTACACAAAATTTATCACCGTTTGTTCAGAAATGACAATATAGAAGTCTGCACTTTTGCTGTATGACAAAAATACTGCTTCTGAACAAATAATGATATTTTAATTTTATGTGGTGACTATATAATATCAAAGAAATTTTAAAATTTCAAGAAAAAATAAAAAATCCCTCGAAACCGAAGTTTCAAGGGATTGGAGCTGCTAGGCGGACTCGAACCGCCGACCTCATCCTTACCAAGGATGCGCTCTACCACCTGAGCCATAGCAGCATATTCAGATATGCGCTCATATCGAACGCATATCATATTAACATAACATTTTGTTTTTTTCAAGTCTTTTTTGAAATTTTTTTACTAAATCATTCAAATTTTTCGCAGACGGTTGAGATTACATATTCATCTTTAAGAGAAATAAGTTTTTTGAAATGATCCTGTTGAGTATGTGAAGGCAGGCAATCTTCACTTTCCCATTTCTCAACAAGCAATATTTCATCCTTGTCGGGAGAAACATAAAAATCATATGCTATGCATCCGTTTTCTTTCTGAGTTGCCTGAGGGATTCCGAGAGAATAGATCGTGTCAATAAATTCATTTTTCTTTCCCTCTTTCATCTGATAATATAAGTTCATTGTCAGCATATCGTCACCTCATTATATGATTTTTTCATCAACCGCTTTTTCAACAAGTTCAGCAAAAAGTGCACACGACCAGCTGAACCAGCTTCTTGTGAATTTGTTCGGGTCATTTGCATCAAATCCTTCGTGCATATAGCCCGTATCTGCATCTGTTGTTTCAAGCATATGAAGAATTTCTCTGATTTCTTCGGGGTTGTTGCTTGTGAGACCTTGCATAGAAAGAGCAATATGCCATATGTATCCTTCGGGAGTGTGAGGGCTTCCGACACCTTTTGCAAATTTTCCTTCGTAATAATACGGGTTGTCTTTGCTAAGAATAAAATTGCGGGTGTTGCGGTAAATTTCATCATCGTATCCGCAAAAACCGATATAAGGCGCCGAAAGAAGGCTGGGCACGTTTGCATCGTCAAAAAGGAAATAATCGCCTTTGCCGTTAACTTCGCAGGCGTAAATTTTGCCGTGATTTTCGCTTTCAACAACAGCGTGTTTTTCGATTCCTTCGCGGATCTCTGATTTAAGAATTCCGATTTCTTCAACAAACTTCTTTTCTTCGGAGAATGCTTCAAGCATTTCTTCAAGGTAGCCGAGCACAACAACCGCAAACATATTTGATGCAACAAGATAGCCGTATCTGCAGGCATCGTCGCTCGGTCTGAAACCTGACCAGGTCATTCCCGTGTATTCAACGGGTTCGCCCATGCCGTTGTTATGAAGAGTGTCCTGATAAGGGCAGTTCTTTCTTGTGAAACGATAGGGGGATTTCTCAAAATGATGCTGCTCTGTTTTCCAAAGGTCAACCGTGATTTTAGCGCTCTCAAGAAAATCTTCGCCGAGCACGGAGTTATCTCCCGTTGCTTTCCAATAAAGATAAGCAAGGCGGATGGGGTAGCAGAGAGAATCTATCTCATATTTTCTTTCCCACACGATGGGGTGGTTTTCGGGTGAGTCTTCAAATTCCTTGTGGTCATTCGGCTCTTTTTTATAGGCGTTTGCATACGGCTCGATGCTTATATACATTCTCTGCCTTTTGATAACGCCTTTTATTATTTCGCGTATTTCTTCGTTATTTTTCGCAAGGGGGATATAATGAGAAACCTCTGCGGTTGAGTCTCTGAGCCACATTGCGGGAATATCGCCCGTGAGAACAAAAACTGAGCCGTCATCGGTGAATTCCGTTGCGGTTTCAAGCGTGTTGGGGTAGCTGTTTCTGTAAAGCTTTGCGAGCTTGGGGCTGTATTTTTCGATAACCGAGCAATAGTCATCCATTCTTTTTTCAACGCAAACGGGAAGTTTCATAAATAATGTTCCTTTCAAATATAACTGTTTAAATGATATATTGTAAATCCTTTGTTGTCAACAGATTTTTAAAAATACGAAACAGTTACAAATTGACCTTTACTGTAACGATGCAGATATGGTATTATATTATATGAGGAGATGAGAATATGAGCGGATACGGTCTTGTGCTTGCCGGCGGCGGGGCAAAAGGTATATATCAGCTTGGTGCGTGGAAGGCAATGCGTGAGCTCGGAGTAGAGTTTTCTGCCGTTGCGGGTGTTTCTATAGGATCAATAAACGGAGCGCTTATTTCGTCAGGTTGCTATGAAGATGCGGTTAATCTCTGGAAATGCGCATCGGTTGATAAGGGCGTGAAAATATCAAGTGAGCTCAAAGATCCCGAGAAACTTTTCAGCATAAAAAATGCAACTGTTTTGTTTAAAGAAATTGTTAAAAACGGCGGCATAGATGCTTCGCCAACCAAAGAGTTTCTTCTGCAATTTATCGATGAAGAAAAGGTGAGAAAATCAAAAATGAAATTCGGCATGGTGACTTTCAGCCTTTCTGAATTTGCTCCGCTTGAAATATTCGTTGATAAGATTCCAAAGGGTAAACTTGTTGATTATCTGCTTGCATCTTCAAAGGTGCCCGGGGTGAGCAAAATCGGCCCCGAGGGCGAAAGATATCTTGACGGAGGAGTTTATGATAACGCTCCCGTCGGTTTTCTTCGCAAACACGGATATAATAAGATAATTGTTGTTGATATTTCGTCGATGAAGGGCTTCAGACACGATGATGATATGTCAAATCTTCAGTTTGTATATATCAGACCGTTTGATATTGAAGATCTTGGTGCGGCTTTTGATTTCAGCAATGAAATGTATGAAAAACGCCTGAAAATGGGTTATCTTGACACCCGAAAAGCGTTTGGATATCTTCTGGGCAAACAGTTTTATTTTGAACCGTCGGTTTTCAGAAATATGGTTGAAGAATACGGCGCGGATACGCTTGAACAGCTTCAGGATCTTGCGTATGAGCTTGGTGCGGAACGCTTTGAAGTTTACGAAAAAGATGAATTCATATCCGCTTTGAAAACTCTTTATTGTGAATATAAAAAAGAGCAACAGCAAAAAGCCGAGGAGACTGAACAGAGATTTTACGGCCCGATACTGAAAAAACTAAGTCGCTTCAACAACGATGACGATGAGTATGCCGATGCTGTTGCGGTTCTTGAAAATTTCATAAGTTAAAAAAGCAGCCGAAGAATTACTCTTCGGCTGAAATTATTTTCCATTGTTCAATCAGTTTTTTTAGGCTCCACGCTGCGTTTGCGGGGCTTGTTGACGGCAGACAAGTTGCCTTTATTCCTGTTCTCGGATAGGTGTATTTGTTATAATATTTTTCGGCTGTCTTACCGTTGACAAAAATTCTTTTCACATTGCTGTTTTTCAGGATAATATCAAGGTCGTTTGCGGTAACATTATCGATTGTGCTGTCTGCGCTGCCTTCTATTTCGCATTGAGCAATAACATCCCATAAAGCCAGCTTGTTCGAAAGAATAAGCTCTTTTTTATTTTCAACTCTCAACGGCTTTTC
>JAZLBI010000173.1:0-1621 GCA_045613625.1 Acutalibacteraceae bacterium
TTCAGGAAGCTTGCTGATGAAATCATCAATGTTCGCTCTTGCTTCTTCTTCGCTGTTGTAGCCGTATTTCTGAAGAATCGCAATCTTTTCTTCATCGGTTTTCGGCTCGCCGTAACCGATATAGCCGAATTCGCAGAGCACAACGGGCTTGCCTGTAACTCGTCTTACAAAGTTGAGAATGGTGATATACTGGTCTGCATTTTTGAGAACGTTTTCAAAACAGCCGAGATACATATCAAGGCCGACATAGTCGCAATACTGATGATATTTCATCATTTTGAAGGGAAGCTGAAGAATCGAAAGGCCGCCGAGGTTATAGCCGATGATAACATCGCCTCTTATGGGATACATTGCTTCAAGCTGCATTCCGATGAATTCGGCAGCTTCGTCAAGAGTGAGGGGAAGAGTGAAACGGTCGATGCCCATTTCGTTTGTTATCTGGAATGCGCCGACGATGCCTCTGAGGTCTTCCATATAAAATCTTGCGATATCCTGAATAGCCTCACGGTTTGCGGGGTCACGGGGATCAAGACCGTATTCGATATAATCATCGGGGTAGGGGGTGATGCCGAAAATTCTGACACCGTTTTCAATGTATTCCTTGCTTTCTTCTTTCCAGTTGAGATAATGCTGGGAAAGAGAGCCGTCGTTGTTATAGGGGAAGGGGATATCGTCACGGAACCATTCGATGCCCGCTTCGTTGAGAAGGTCATACTGAGGATCTGCGTGGCAAACGCCTTTCATAAATCCGTCAACTTTATCTTCAGCAACGGGAACTTCTTTATCAAAATATGCAAGGGGATCCCACACGAGCATTGATGCAAACGGGGTGATGAGGGCAAGAATAAAGCCGACAATTTTCATTAAAATAGCCATAGTATTTCTCCTTTTTGTTTTTTACATCCTAAATTTTAACACAGCAAATCCGCCAATTCAACGAAAATTGAACGGCGGATTTATTTTTGTGATATGTTACAATATAATATAAACCTTTTTGGCGATTATTCACAGTGAGCGGCATTGATGACTTTTTCTGCAACGGCACGAAGCTGATCCATATTTTCGAGAGCACCGATTTCCTGCCTTAAAGCCGCCGCCCCTCTTACTCCTTTTATATACCAGCCCGAATGCTTGCGGGCTTCACGCATACCGACATAGTCGCCCTTGTATTCACAGAGCCTTGAAATATGGCGGATCATCGTTTCCATTCTCTCTTCAATCGGAGGGTCGGGGAGGATGATTCCGCTTTTAAGATATTCGTTTATCTGAGTGAAAACCCACGGTGCGCCGAGTGCGCCTCTGCCAACCATAATAAAATCGCAGCCTGTTGTTTTATACATATTTTCAGCCGAAACAGCGTCAACGATATCTCCGTTGCCGATAACGGGAATTGATACGGATTGCTTGACTTTTCTGATTATATCAAGGTCAACGGGCGGAGCATACATCTGTTTTCTTGTTCTTCCGTGAACGGTGATAGCCGCCGCACCCGCATTCTGCTGCATTATTGCCATCTCAACGGCGTTGATGCTGTTTTCATCCCATCCCGCGCGGATTTTGACTGTAACGGGCAAATCAACCGCTTTTGCGCACGCTTCGGTTATTCTTGCGGCAAGCTCGG
>JAZLBI010000174.1:0-13456 GCA_045613625.1 Acutalibacteraceae bacterium
AGTTATGGCCTCTCTGAACCTTATGTTCCTTATAAACCACCATATTGTCACGAAGATAGTCGAAGCCCATTTCGTTGTTTGTGCCGTATGTGATATCTGCGGCATAGGCTTTTTTTCTCTCGGGATTTTCTTTTTCGTGTATGATAAGACCGACGGTAAGACCCATAATGCGGTAAACCTTACCCATCCATTCGCTGTCTCGGCGGGCAAGATAATCGTTTACGGTAACGATATGAACGCCGTTGCCTGAAAGAGCGTTGAGATATGCGGGAAGGGTTGCAACAAGAGTTTTACCTTCACCTGTTCTCATTTCGGCAATTCTGCCCTGATGCAGAATGATACCGCCGATAATCTGAACGGGGAAATGCTTAAGACCGAGCACACGCCACGATGCCTCACGGCAAGCGGCAAAAGCCTCGGGAAGAATGTCATCAAGAGTTTCACCTTTTGCAAGGCGCTCTTTGAACTCGGGAGTTTTTGCCTGAAGCTGTTCATCGCTGAGCTTCGAAAACTCCTCTTCAAGGCTGAGAACCTTATCGCAAAGCGGACGGATTCGCTTGATTTCTTTTGTTGAATAATCGCCGAAAATCTTGGTTAAAAAACCCATTTTGAATCACCTCAAGTGGTATTTTATTTTTATGTTGTATTATTTCAATCTTTATGTTAAAATTCTATCAGAATAATTTAAGGAGTTGTCCGTTATGCCGAAAAGAAACGACTATATTTCATGGGACGAATATTTTATGGGCATTGCCCTTCTCTCTGCCCGCCGAAGCAAGGACCCCAGCACTCAGGTTGGCGCCTGCATAGTAAACAACCGCAACAAGATTATGTCCGTCGGTTACAACGGGTTCCCTCTGGGCTGCAGCGATGACGATTTCCCCTGGGAGCGCTCGGGCGATGAATTCGACACCAAGTATCCCTATGTTTGCCACGCAGAGCTTAACGCCATTCTTAACAGCGGCGGCTCAAACCTCGAGGGCAGCAAAATCTATGTTGCTCTTTTCCCCTGCAACGAATGCGCAAAGGCAATCATTCAGAGCGGAATCAAAGAGGTATATTATCTTTCCGATAAATACGCCGAAACCGTCGGCGTAAGAGCATCAAAAAGAATGTTTGACAGCGCGGGTGTTAGATATACCCAGCTCAATCCCGTAAGCGAAGAGCTTGTTATTGATTTCAGAAAAGAAAACATTTAATTAATGAAGAGTGAATAGTGAACGCCTGTTTCACTATTCACTTTTCTTTATTTCAGAAAGTATAAACAACAGAGCCCGCTGTTTTGCCGTCTGCACCGAGAGCACGCACGCTCATAACGCTTGAATTATCAAGCCACACAAAGCCTGCGCTTTCGCTGAAGAGCATAGGCTCTGCGAAGGTTGCGGGCTCAGCCGAGCCGTCAACAGTGCAATAAGTGATGCTCTGAACAGGAGTTCCGTTTGCGTTCATTTCGCCGTATGAAGCGAAAACCGCTTTTGTTCCGTCAGGGCTGACGGAGAAAACATCTGCCGATTCAATATTTATGCCGCTGAGAGTCTTCGATGAGCCCGTAAGAAGGTCAATCATCGCAAGGCTCTTTTTGTTTATAAGATATTTGCCGCTCTGAAGATAATCGGTTTCCCAATCGCCCTCAAATTTGGTGAGCACGGTTTCTTTGCCGCCCGCTTTATAGACATTTGCAAAGCCGTTTTCGGTTTTTCTGAGATAGTGCATTCCGTTTGCATCGTTAACAAACCATACGCCGAGAATATCTTCAACAACTATCTTGGGTCTGTAGGCGTTTGAAAGCTCCATAACATCGGCTCTCTTGCCCTTATCGTTTTCATTATAGTATCTTGATGAAAGAAAATACTTTGCACCGCCGAGATTCCCGATGAAATCATCGGTGAGGATTGTCCAATCCTGACGGAAAGTGCCGTTTTTATCAATCAGTCTTGTGTTGTTTGAAACATAGGTTGATGCCGTGCCTTTTGCAAGGTCAAAATTGTAGATTTCAGAATAAAGCTTATCTGTTTTATAGAAATTATCCTTATCAAAATCGGCAAGAAGAAGATAACCGCTGCCGTAGCCCGAGGGCTTTGCGGTAAGCTTCACGAATGCATAATCATATGCATCAACATCCTTATCCATATCGGCGGTAAACACACCGAAGCCGCAAGCCTTGCCGTCTTTTTCAATATATTTCACCGTTACGGGGATTGTTTCGCGGCTTGCTTTGAGATTTGCCTTTACGCTTTTAACTTCAAGCGCACTTGCATTCATTCCGCCGCCCGAATATTCATAGAATTTAATATCTCCGCTGAGGTTTGCTGTGTAATAAACATTTTCAAAATCGGTGGGAAGAAAAATTTCGCCGTTTGCGCCTTTGACGGAAACAGCCGCCGAATATGCGCTGCCGTCAACAGAAAATTCAACGGGCTCGGGAGCTTTTGTTGAGCTGTTGCCCGCATCGGGAGCATCATCTTTCATTGATATAAAGAAAACAACGCCTGATATTGCGGTAATAACAGCAAGAGCTATGCAGATTATTGTCAAAGCTTTATTTTTCATAACAGACTCCTTTTTAAAGTTCAATCTCCAGCTCAACGGGACAATGGTCTGAGCCGAAAATTTCGTTATGGATTTTTGCATCCTTCATTTTATCTTTTATTTTCTCTGAAACAACAAAATAGTCTATTCTCCAACCCGCATTCTTTGCTCTTGCGGAGAATCGGTATGACCACCAGCTGTATGACCCTTCAAGGTCAGGATAAAAATATCTGAACGAATCAACAAAACCGCTTTCAAGAAGCTGAGTGAACTTTCCTCTTTCTTCATCGGTAAAGCCCGGATTTTTTCGGTTTGTTTTCGGGTTTTTGAGGTCTATTTCGTTATGCGCAACATTGAGGTCGCCGCAGAAAATAACAGGCTTCTTTTCATCCAGAGCGCAAACATATTCTCTGAAAGCATCCTCCCACTGCATTCTGTAATCAAGCCTCACAAGGCCGTCGCGGGCATTGGGAACATAAACGGTTATGAAATAATAATTTTTAAATTCAAGGGTGATAACTCTTCCCTCTGTGTCGTGCTCGGGGATTCCCAGACCGTATGAAACGGAAAGCGGCTCTTCTTTTGTGAAAACGGCAGTGCCCGAATAGCCCTTCTTCTCAGCATAGCACCAATACTGATGATATCCGTCAAGCGAAAGCTCAGCCTGGCCCGCCTGCATTTTTGTTTCCTGAAGGCAGAAGATATCGGCATTGAGCGAACCGAAACTTTCATAGAAATCCTTCTGAAGGCAAGCTCTTATTCCGTTAACATTCCACGAGATAAATCTCTTAACCGCCATAACGCACAGTCCTCCATTATATATGTTATTGTATTATAACATAAAAAATTAAATCTGTCACCATTAAATATTAATATTATGTAAACATTCATAAAAAGTGTATAGTTTTTCCGCAATCTGATTTAAATATTTCACTTGACAAAATCATAATTATGCGATATTTTATAATAAAGAAATGTGCGGTTTGCACACAAAACAAAAACATATTTTCAGGAGGAAAAACCATGAAAAAGCTTCTCGCAATTCTCCTTGCAGCTTCAATGCTCTTCGCATTCGCAGCTTGCACAGGCAACAAAGAAGACGAAACAACAACCACAACAGCAGCAGAAGAAATCACAGATGCTCCCGTTGATGCAACTGAAGAAGCAACAGACGCTCCCGTTGACGCAACTGAAGAAGTTCCCTCAGAAGCAGCATCAGACGTTGCTGAAGATCCCTCAGCAGCAGACGAAACAACAACAGCTGCAGCTGCAGACGCAGAAATGACAAAGGCTGATTTCGTTAAGTTCCTTAACGCAGAAACAGCTAAGGCAGCTAAGGGTTCATACAACTACAACAGAAACTGCTCATACACAAGCCCCATCGATGTTGGCGGTGCAACAGACACACTTAACAGCATCATTCAGGGTATCGACGAAAACTCAAGCCTCGACACAGTTGTTGGTGACTTCCTCGGTATCGGCGTTAAGAAGGGTGCTATGCCCAAGGATGAGCTTAAGGGAGACTATCAGATTAAGGCAACATCACTCAAAGAAGCAGACCTCGGTTCATTCAGCTATAAGGATGGCGTTTACAGCTTCACTCTTGCAAACGCTACAAATCCCAAGAAGACAGGCGCTACTCCTCTTTCAAGATTCACAAATGACTTCATCACACACGAAGAAGTTGTAGACGGTATCGCAGGCTTCACATCTGCTATCAAAGTAAACAGCACAACTGTTAACTACAAGAACATCAAGGTTAACGTTACTGTTGAAGGCGGCAAGATCACAAACATCACATATTCATACGCTTTTGATGCAGTTCTTTCACTCAAGGCTCTTATCGTTAACATCGAAGGTAACGGCGCTGCAGTTACAAAGGCTGAATTCTCAAACATCAAATATTAATTTTCAAAAAAATGAGCACACTGCTTTCGGGCAGTGTGCTTTTTTTATTCGGGTATAATTTCCGAATCCGATACGGTGTTATCAAAGCCTTCGGTAACGTTATCCGATACGTTATCGGTAAACATATTCTCAATGTCTGTTGCCGCTTCGGTCATCATCTCTTCAAGAGTTGTGAGCATGGGGTCATTATGGTTTGTGTCGCTGACCTTGCCTGAATCCGCACCGTTGCAGGCAGCGAAAACAACCGCAATGAGAATGGCTGCTCCGATAATTGCAAAAGATATTTTTTTCATAAAAATTGCTCCTTTACGCAAAATTTCAAAGGAAATCTCTTTCCGTTTGGAATTATTTTTGCCGTAAAGGAGCTTTTTATTCGTTTTTGTTTTTTATTTTACTCTCATCCACACAAGCATATCGCTTTCGCCTCTGTTGGCAAATGCAAAATACGGAATGAACTTGATTTTTCTTGAAACAAAATCGGGTTTATATGTGCGATAAAGAGAATTGAACGCAGCATCCTCAAAACCGTCTGCTTCAACGGTATATGCCTGCATTTCTTCGTTAAATGAAATTTCGGCATTGAGATTCGCCGAAACGCTCAGATTATTGAGCGGCGCACTGTTATCGATTCTTTCAGCGCAATAAACCAACGGGCCTCTGCAAAGCGCAACTCTGCCGATATCCGCTTCAATTGCGGGGTTTGCAGCAACAAGGCGGCATTCCATCGGGAAATCAAGGCTGATTTCTTTTTCATCGGCATCGATTTCAATATATGCATAACCTTTTTCGGTTTTATATTCAGCGCCGATTTCATGTTTTTCAGCCCATGCGGGAATTCTGACGGCAAGAGTTTTGCCCTTCATTCCATTAACGGTAAGCTTAACCGCTCCGTTATTGGGGTATTCTGTATTCTGAACGATTTTTATTCCGTCAAACTCCGCTTCGGATTCAAAATAATGATGAACGTAAACGGTGTTATCATTATATGTATAAAGAATATCTCCGATTGAAGCAACAAATCTTGCGATATTCGGAGGGCAGCATGAGCAATCGAAAACCTCAGCACGCTGAGTGATATTGAAGCCGCCCGCTTTGCTCTGATAATAAACCTCATTGAGTCTGCGTCTGTTGAGATTGATTTCAAGAGGATTAACATAGAAAAATGAATTGCCTTTGAGCGAAACACCTGCAAGCGCGCAGTTATAAATTGCTGTTTCAGCAATATCCGCATAAATTGAATCGGGCTCTATCAGACTCATTCTTCTTGCAAAAAGCGCAAGACCGATTGAAGCGCAGGTTTCGGAATATGCGATATCGTTGGGCAAATCATAATCCTCTGTGAAACGCTCGCCATACTGTGTTGAGCCGATACCGCCCGTTACATACATCTGCTTTTCAGCGATGCTCATAAACAGGCGTCTGCAGGCATCATAGAGCGAATCATCGCCGAGCCTGAGCGCAAGGTCTGCCATTGCGCAATAAAGATAGGTTGCTCTTACGCTGTGGCCGATTGCCCTCTCCTGCTCGCGCACGGGCTTATGAGTCTGGTCATAATCGTGGCTGATATAATAGGGGCTGTCTTCGTCCTTTTCTCTTGTGCCTCTCACCTCAACAAAGTGGCTGCTCATATCAAGATATTTTTTGTTGCCCGTGCAGTCATAGAGCTTCACGAGAGCAAGCTCGATTTCTTCGTGGCCGGGGGTGCAGAATTCAGCCGAATCCTCAACAATAAACACCTTTTCGATATAATCCATATAATCACACATAAGCTTCAGGAATTTATCCTTGCCCGTTGCGTTATAATACGCAATCGCCGCTTCCGTGAGATGGCCCGCGCAATAAAGCTCGTGCGCCATACGGTTAACAAAACGGTTATCGGGCTCGCAGACTGTGAAATAAATGTTGAAATAGCCGCAATCGTCACGGTTTTTTTCGATGAGATCAACAACTCCGTCAACAACAGTTTCCAGCTCCTTATCGGGGCATTTGTTCACTGTGTAAGCAACAGCTTCAATCCACTTTGCAATATCGGAATCCCAGAAAATATGAGGTCTGTCAGGCTCACCGTCTTTCCATTCGAAGGTAAAAGCCTTGAAACGGCCCGTATCGGTAAAACGGTCAAAAACGGTGGGGATTGTTGTTTTTTTGTTGATATCAAAACGGTTTTTCCAGAAACCGCCGAGATTGACTTTATCAAAGGTTACTGCTTTCACGGTATCACCTCGTTATTATTTGCTTTCTGTTTCTGCTTTTTTTGCAGCGATTTTCTTGGCAACTTTTTCGTTCTTTTTCTTTTCCTGATCGGGATCGCCGATTTCAATAAGATAGAACGCACCTGTCCAGACAAGAAGACCGATGAAAACAAAAATCATTCCGTTCTGGAAACCGCCGAGCATAATTCCGTCTATACCCACAAAGCTGCCTGCAATATCTGCAAGCCAGCTTGCCGAAAGAGCGCTGATGAGGTTGACTGTTCCGTCAACGATACGGTTTGCTGCAACATCAAAGCATCCCATCATAACAATCGTGCTGATGATTCCAACTGCGGTTGAAATGATAACAGGAAGTCTCTTGCTGCTGAAAATCGACCAGAAAATGATGAAAAGGCAGGCAAGAAGAGCAATTGCAAAGCAAACAACAACCGCAATAAGATGAGCCTTTATGGGGTTGAGACCTACGGGCCAGGTGAACGGACCCGTTGCATCTTCAACAAGCATCTGATACCAGAATGTTTCCTTACCGGTTAAAACATCGATAATAAATTTGATTGAAATGGATTCCTGAAGGCCTACCTCGCTGAAAAACGAGGTGCTCACACGGAATGCAAGAAGATCTGAAAAAATAACGGTGGGGAACATTACTGCCGCAAGCAGAATATTCACTATACGGTAAAGATATTTCATATTATTAATCCTTTCTTATTTCCACGAAGAATTAAGTGCAACCGTTCTGTTGAAAACAAGCTTTTCTTCGGTTGATGATTTATCAACGCAGAAGTATCCGTGACGCATAAACTGGAATGTGTCGCCCGCTTTTGCATCCTTAACATCAACAAAGCAGTTTGTGATCACTTCGAGCGAATTGGGATTGAGATGGTTGAGATACTTATCCTTGCCGTCAACGAAGGGGTCTTCAGAGCCGAAAAGACGGTCATAAAGGCGGATTTCGCAGGAAACGCCGTCTGCAGCGCTTACCCAATGAATCGTGCCCTTAACCTTTCTGCCGTCGGGTGAATCGCCGCCCTTTGTTTCGGGGTCATAAGTGCAGTGAAGGCAGGTAACATTGCCGTCTTCATCTGTTTCCCAGCTGTTGCAGGTTATGAAATATGCACCCTTGAGACGAACCTCGTTGCCGGGGAAGAGTCTGAAATATTTCTTGGGAGGCTCAATCATGAAGTCCTCACGCTCGATATAGATTTCTTTTGAGAAGTTAACCGTTCTCTTGCCAAGTTCAGGCTTAAGAGGATTGATTTCAACCTCAAGAGCTTCGGTCTGATTTTCGGGATAGTTATCGATAACAACCTTAAGAGGCTTGATAACAGCCATTGCTCTGGGAGCGTTTTCGTTGAGATTATCTCTTACGCAAGCTTCAAGAAGACCGTAATCAACAACACTGTCCGCCTTTGAAACGCCGATGCGGTTTATGAAATCACGAACCGCCGCTGCGGGATAGCCTCTTCTTCTCATACCGCAAAGGGTAATCATTCTGGGGTCATCCCAACCGTCAACAACACCCTTCTGAACCATTTCAAGGTTATATCTCTTGCTGGTTACGCAGTAGTTGAGGTTAAGGCGGGCAAACTCAATCTGTCTGGGAGGCTCTTCAAAACCGATTTCATTGATGAACCAATCATAAAGAGGTCTGTGGTTTTCAAATTCAAGAGAACAGAGCGAATAGGTAACGTTTTCTCTTGCATCCGAAAGAGGATGAGCAAAGTCGTACATAGGATATACGCACCACTTATCGCCTGTCTGATGATGTGTGACATGAGCGATTCTGTACATAACGGGGTCACGCATATTGATATTGGGCGATGCCATATCAATCTTTGCGCGAAGTGTTTTTTCGCCGTCTGCAAACTCGCCCGCAGTCATTCTTGCAAAAAGGTCAAGGTTTTCTTCAACCGAACGCTCACGGTAGGGGCTGTTTTTGCCGGGCTCGGTGAGAGTGCCTCTGTATTCTCTGATTTCTTCGGCTGTAAGGTCGCAGACATAAGCCTTGCCCTTCTTGATGAGCTTGATTGCGCATTCATAGATGAAATCAAAATAGCTTGAAGCATAAAGAACGCTGTTCCACTTGAAGCCGAGCCATTCGATATCAGCCTTGATTGCGTCAACATATTCAACATCCTCTTTCGAGGGGTTGGTATCGTCAAGACGAAGGTTGCAGATGCCTCCGTATTTTTCGGCAGTTGCAAAGTCGATTGTTATTGCCTTTGCGTGGCCGATGTGAAGATAGCCGTTGGGCTCGGGCGGGAAACGGGTCTGAATGCGGGTATTCACGCCGTTTGCAAGGTCTTCATCAATAAAATCATATATAAAATTTGAGGTGGTGTTAAGTTCGTCCATTTTTGTTTTCCTTTCTTATCTCCAGCTTGCAAGCGCTTCGTTGAGCCTTGCTTTGATTTCATCTTCGCCGAGAAGATTCATTATCGAATAAAGGTCGGGGGTGTTTCTGCGTGAGGTCAGGGCGATTCTGATAACGGTTGAAACATCGCCGACGTGACCCTTGAATGCTTCGGGATTTTTCTTGTATTCCTTAACATTGGGTGTGAATCCGAGAGGCTCGCACATATCCTTGATTCTTGCAAACCATTGGTCTTTATCATCTGCAAGCGAGAATTCGCCGAGATATTTTTCAATGATTGCAGCTGCATCCGCATCTGAAACATTTTCGGGCAGAGTGTAATCCGCCGCATAAAGTTCTTTATAAAGATATGAGAAATAATCCTTGACCTCGCTCCATTTTGCGATATCCTTGCGGGGCTTGGGATTCTCTCTGTCAATATTGACAGCCGCTGTTGAATAAGCGGGGTCTGCGGTGAAGATTGAATAAAACTCGGGGTCGTTATCCTTTGCCCACTGAGCAATGTTCTCATAAACCTGCTGAGCAGTCATGACGGAAATAACATTCTTGCTCACATCGTTGAGCTTAACAAGGTCAAACAAGCATCCGCTTGAGCTCATCTTTTTAAGATTGAAGGGGAATTTTGAAATATCCTCTTTGGAATTTGCTCTTCTCCAATCCTCAAAGTTTGAGTTGATGAGTGTGAGAAGATATTCAAGCACGCTCTCTTTCGGGAAACCTCCCTCAACGAAATAGCTGACTGCTGCTTCGGGGTCTTTTCTCTTCGAAAGCTTGCGCTTGTCGCCTGTTTCTTCGTCTATCTTGAGCACCTGAGGTGTGTGCGCATACTTGGGCACTTTATATCCGCAGGCTTTGAAAAGCTCGATATGCTTGGGCACTGACGAAATCCACTCTTCGCCTCTGATAACGTGAGTTGTTCTCATAAAATGATCATCGCAGGCATGAGCGAAATGATAGGTGGGAATGCCGTCTGATTTGAGAAGAACTTCATCAATTATGTTTGCGGGCATTTCAATCTTGCCTCTGATAACATCGTCAAAGATAATCTTTTTATCTTCATCGCCCGCCGAGCGGAGACGAAGCACCCAGGGCTTGCCCTCAGCAATATTCTTTTCAATCTGCTCAAAAGTGAGATCGCGGCATTTTGCCCATTTGCCGAAATAGCCCCAGATAAGAGCGTCACCCTTTCCCTGCTCCTCACGGATTGCCGAAAGCTCGTCCGCAGTGCAGAAACAAGGATATGCAAGACCGTTTTCAACAAGGCTCTTTGCAACTGTCTGATAAATTTCAGCTCGTTGACTCTGGGTGTAAGGGCCGTATGCGCCTTTTTCTGTTCCGAAGCCCGTTACACCTTCGGTGAATTCAACGCCGAAATAATCAAAGCCGTTGATGATTGCCGAAACGCCGTCGTCAATTTCACGCTTTTTATCGGTATCCTCAATTCTGAGGTATGAAACGCCGTTTGTTGCCTGAGCGGTCAGCACATCAACAAGCGCGCCGAAAAGTCCGCCGATGTGAAGATAGCCTGTGGGCGAAGGGGCGAAACGGGTTACTCTTGCGCCTTCTGCAAGGCCTCTTTCGGGATAGAGCTCCTCATAATAATCGGGGGTTTTATCGATCTGAGGGAAGAGAAGCTCTGCGAGTTTTTTGTTATCCAAAAATATGCACTCCTAATCCATTATAATAATTTTACTTATACCCTATTATTATTGCAGAAAATGCCGCAAGTATCAAGAGAAATTTTTAATTTTTTCCATAATATCGGAGATTTTTTTAAAATTGTTTGTTCCGAAGAATAACATCAGCCGTTTTTGCCCAAAATATGAGGGAAATAAACAGCGAAAAGAGGCAAATAAATTGAAAAAGAATTTCAAAAAATATCCCAACATTTATCTCGCCCTTGCGGTGTGCCTTGTTGCCGTGGGTGCAGGCACGGCAATCGGGCTTGTCAGAAATCCGACATCCGAAAGTACAGAATTCAGCCGTGTCACCCTTCAGTGGAGCATTGAAGAAACGCAGCCGCTGACCGAGGATGTTAACATCGGCGTCAGCGGCATTGCGGATGAGCGTATTTTCACCGAGCCCGCCACAGAAAAAATCGAGGAGAACAAACCTTTCTCGGGCAATTTTGCGCTGCCTATGGGCACGGATATTATCAAAGACTACAGCAACGGAGAAATGGTTGAATCCAAAACAATGGGTGATTGGAGAGTGCATAACGGAGTTGATTTCGGCGGCAGTGCGGGCAACGAAGTTGTTGCCGTCAGCAAAGGTAAAATAACAAAGGTTTATGACGACAGCTTTCTGGGCACTATCGTTGAAATTGACCACGGCAACGGTATGACCGTGCGCTATTGCGGAATGAAGGAGGGAAGCTGTCTTCCCGAAGGCACAGAGGTTGAAAAATATGATAAAATCGGCTCTCTCGGTCATATCCCCGTTGAAATTGCCGAAGAAGACCACCTTCACCTTGAAGTGCTCATCGACGGCGAATACGCAGATCCTCTGAAGGCTCTCAACAAGGTTGGCGGAAACGATTAAACAAATGAATAGTGAACAATTACGGGTGGGTAATTATTAATTCGTAATGCGCAATTCGTAATTCGTAATTAATGACGGGTTTCACCCGTACCCGTTATATGTGCTGTCAGTCAAAAGCTGTCGGGGACGACCTCTGTGTCATCCCGTATGCAATCGGTCATAGGCGGAAACTGTTCTTAATCACATTGCAGAGCAATATTTCACCCGTTCCTGCGGAACGGATATCACATTCCGCAGGAGTATATTATGGCGGCTGCCATTTTGCCTCCGGCTCCCCAAGGATATCTTTTCACAGATACCACCGCAAACAACAGCCGCCTTGTTTTTATGAAGGCAAAGCCCTCAATCCATACTATGCCCGAAAAACAAAAATGGCATTGAAAACAAGCATAAAAATCTGCAATTTTGATATAAAGATACACCGAAGTTACTTGACAAAAAAATACATTCTCCTTATAATTTATACAAATAAATTATGGGAGAGTTGTATATGGACGCATTATTCACCAACAAACTTTTTCTTTTCGTTCTTGCAGTCTTGCCCGCGATCCTTCTTTTGATTTACATTTATAAGAAGGATAAGCTTGAAAAAGAACCGGTTTCAATTCTTATCAAGCTTTTCATCGCAGGCATTCTTATCTGTTTCCCCGCAGGAACCGCCAATGTTCTTTTTGAAATGCTCATTTCTTCCGTATTCGGAATAACAGAGGATATGACAGGTATTTCATTGGGAAAATTCCTGGCTTATCAGGTTGTGGATAACCTTATCGTTGGTGCAGGTGTCGAAGAAAGCCTGAAATTGCTTGCCGTTATGTGGTTTGCAAAACCCGCAAGAAACAAAGAAAACAACAGCACCTTCGACAGCATTGTTTACTGCGTTTTCGTTTCACTCGGTTTCGCACTGTATGAAAATATTGATTATGTTATGGAATACGGATTCGCAACAGCAGTAACCCGCTTCTTCCTTTCAGTGCCGGGCCATATGTTTTTCTCAATCGTTATGGGCTACTGCGTTTCAAACTGGTCAAATTTCGCAAACGCAAAAACGGTTGAAAACGCAAATGCTTCAAATATGCTTATAAGAATCAGACAGCCCGAATATCCCGCAAAAAAATGGCTCGTTTTCAGCCTTGTCCTCCCCCTTCTTTGCCATTTTGTCTATAATTTCTCGCTCACCCTTTCTTCATACGAGTTGATAAACTACGGATTCCTTCTTATTGTGATATTCGCTGTGTATGCCGCAGGGTTCGGCATCATCCGCAAGCTTTCGGCAAAGGATGCAAACAGAGCATACCTTGTTGAAGAGCTGATTCTCACAAAATATCCCGAGTTAATCAACAAGCGCCACATCGCTCAGCAGTCATATATTGAAGAAATTCAGGCAAATCCCGAAAAAGCGGAGCAGTTTATAAAGAGAATGCTCGCTAAAACCGCCACCAAAAACGCTGTCGGTGTTATGGCAACAGCCCCCAACACCAACACGATGGTTTCAGCAACAGAGCTTGTAAAAGCTTATAAAGCCGCACATCCCGAAGTGACGGATGCCGAAGTGATAAAAGTTCCCATCAGCGAGCTTTACGCAGCCTATGCATCCGCTCAGAACAAAAACGAAGCAACCGTTGAGCAGACATCGGACACCCTCTGATAACAGCGAAAATATTTTTTAAAAAAGTCTTTACATTTTATATCCGTTGTGATATAATGCGCTTTGCAATGCCCGCTTCTCGGGTTTCGGAGTAAACCTCTTTGAGGTAATCACCTGCCGTTTCCTGGGTTCTGAGGCAAATATTTAAATGAGGTGAAAAACAATGACACAGGCAGAAAAGACCGCAATCATGCAGGAATATGCTCTTCACGAAGGTGACACAGGTTCACCCGAAGTTCAGATCGC
>JAZLBI010000175.1:0-18595 GCA_045613625.1 Acutalibacteraceae bacterium
GCCTTTGTCTGACCGTCCTCAACTGTTTCAACAATTTCCTTGCGGATATCATCAATCGTCATTTTAACGTCAATGCCAAGCGCAGTTGAAAGACCTACCGCAGGGTCAGCATCGATGGCGAGTATTTTTTTATCAGGGTAAGCCTGCACAAGCAGTTTTACTATTGCGCCGGAAATTGAGGTTTTACCTACGCCGCCTTTACCCGAAAGGGCAATAATCGTTGAATTTTCTTTCAAAGAATTTCACTCCTGTTTTATGATAATCTCAGATATATTATATCAGTTTTAAACAAGATTTTCAATCTGATTATCACAAAAGATGAAATTTATAGCACCCTCACAAAAACACGAAACCACTTCATATCGGTGACAGCATCAACATCGAATGAAGTGGTTTTTTATGTAAAATTTATATTGTATTTTGCTGTAATTTTGTTATACTTAAAAATGAGGTGGGTGTTTATGCTAATTCAAAAAATTATAAGTTTCTTTTTGGCTGTTGCCACATTTTTCGGCTATATTTTTACTTTTCAGAAGCCTTTGAAGGAAACGGACTACGAAATTTCAACACAAGAGGTTGTGCGTGATATGGATAAATATGCAGGTATTCATTCTGAAATCAAGGATTGCGGCGGCGTGCCTACTCTTTATATCAACGGTGAACCGCACGCTGCAGTTGCATATATGACTTATCTGGAAAAGTTCAATGAATATGATGACTTTGCGGCCGCGGGGTATAAATTCTTTTCTGTTCCCGTTCTTTTCTCGGGCAGATGGATAAGCATAACAGACGGACTGACACCATTCAAAAAAGGTATTTTCGACGAAAAGGGCGCGCCCGATTTTTCACTGTTTGACGAGGCTGTTGAGAAAATTCTTGAAGCCTGCCCCGATGCATACATAATCCCGAGAGTCAATATCAGTATGCCCGTCTGGTGGGAGAAAGAAAATCCCGATGAACTGAACATAAAAGACGGAGTGCCCTGCAGAGAATCTTTCTATTCGCAGAAATGGCGCGATGATGCATCTCAGTTTTTGCGTGAATTCACTCAATACGCAAACTCAAGCAAACACGCATCACACATTGTGGGTTATCAGATAGCAGGCGGACAAACAGAAGAATGGTTTCACTTTGATATGAACGGCGGCTACGGTGAATGCGCAAAGCCGGCTTTCAAGGCGTTTCTTGAAGAATATTATCCCGAAATTGAATACAAAGGTTTGCCTGATCTGACTTTGCTCGATAAAAAAGCGGATTATTTCAACGACGAATATCTCACGCGCTATATAGAATTCGCAAACTTCAAGATTGCAGAAGCCATAAGTCACTTTGCTCAGATTGTTAAAGAGGAAACGGGCAACAACGTTGTTGTTGGTACATTTTACGGCTATACGCTTGAAGTTACCAACTCCTTGCAAGGCAATCACGCACTCAATTATATATTGAAGGACGAAAACATCGACTTCATCTGTTCACCGAATTCATACATCGGCACTCGCTCACCCGATATGGACTGGACCGAAATGTATCCTGCCGATTCCGTACGTCTTCACGGAAAGATGTGCTTTCAGGAATGCGATATAAGAACACACCTGACGGTACCTCTTTCTCAGAAAGACCCGTCAACCGACCCTTACGGACTTCTTGAAGCTCCCGTATGGCAACCGAGAGATTCAAAATATCAGGCTGTCAACGAAATACGCAAATCGTTTGCACGTCAGCTTATAAAAGGCAATGCTCTGTGGTGGTTTGATATGTGGGGCGGTTGGTACGCCGACGAAGATATCATGAATGAAATGGCAACCTACAAGAGCATTTATGAGCAAAGCATAACCGATTCCGACAGAAGTTCAAAGGCGGAAGTCGCGGTATTCGTTGATGAAAGTGCTTATAAATATCTTACAAACGGCTCATTTCGCAACATTTTCTTCAATCAGCGTAAAGAGCTTGGTCTTATGGGTGCACCGTATGATATATATGACGTTTATGATTTCGAAGAGGTTTACCGAAATTACAAGGCGGTTATTCTGTTATCAAACGCAAAAACAACTTATATGGAAAACGCCCGTAGCCTTTGCAAAGCAAACAATGTTCCCTATATTATGACCTCGAGTCTGAAAGAAAAATTTACGGTAAATGAGCTGAGAGCTTTCTGTGAAACAAACGGAGTTCATATTTACTGTGAAACCGATGATATTATTTATATAAACGAAAATTATGTTTGCATATACGCCGTAACCGCAGGTAAAAAAACAATTAATCTCGGCAAAGAAAGAAATATCAGCGAGTTACTCGAAGGCACTTATCAAGGCGCTGCAGACACCTTTACCGTTGAGATGCAAAAGGGCGAAACAAGGCTCTTCAGGCTTGACTGATTTCACGGCTTAATTCAAAGGAAATTCCGGCGCCGAATCACATAACTCTCATAAAAAAGCCCACAGAAAAAGCTGTGGGCTTTCATCTTTTTTCGACAAGGTGTGATTGTAAAAAAGGAGCTGAAGGCTCCCTTATATATCCACTCTGAAAAGGCATATTATCCGATTTTTTATAAGCATAAACAGCACAAATATTTATGTTGTATTTTTTTATATTTATGTTATAATTCCATTTAACAGAAACACGGATATATTGAAATCTGAAATCGAAGAAATTTTCTATTCCTTCACTGATGAATCCGTTGCGCAGAATGCCAACACCGAATATTACGGCGGAATAAAAGCGGTGTGTTTCTTTTGACGGACTTTACAAGGATAAATCGCCGAGAAACGAGACGGATGAGGTGTCAGACAAATCCTGATTTGTTTTTAAATTCATTTTTAAAAATGCAACAGTTCAAAACTGTTCGGAGGTTTTATGTGTTTTTTATTGATCGTTATATATATTGCCTTTATAGGTCTCGGTGTTCCCGATTCTCTCATCGGTTCTGCCTGGCCGGCCATTCATTCTGAAATGAACATACCCGTTGAAGCGGTCAGCATTCTCACATTTATTATTTCGGGTTGCACCGTTTTATCAAGTATGTTCAGTGCAGGAATTCTCAATAAATTCGGAACAGCTAAAGTTACCGCTTTCAGCACAGCTATGACAGCGGCGGCTTTGCTTGGTTTCTCTTTTGCGCCATCCTTTTGGTTTATGATACCGTTAGCAGTTATCCTCGGACTTGGTGCAGGCGCGATTGATTCGGGGCTTAACAATTATGTTGCTCTTCATTTTAAAGCGAGCCATATGAATTTTCTGCATTGTTTTTACGGTGTGGGGGTAAGCCTCAGCCCTTATCTTATGTCGCAGGCGTTAAGCGATGCAGGTTGGCGCGGCGGTTACCGCTATGCTTTTTACGTGCAATCAGCCATAACATTGTTGCTGATTGTGTCTGTTCCTCTGTGGAAAAAGACTGCTTCAGCCGAACAGGAGGAAGACGAAAGCAGTGTAAATCTCACTCTTTTGCAGATGGCAAAAAAAGCGGATGTGCGACAGGTATGGATTATAATGCTTGCAACAAACGCAATTGAATATGCCTGCGGCGTCTGGGGAAGCACATATCTTGTAACAGAAAAAGGATTTCAGGCAGAACACGGTGCGCTTGCTTTGACAGTTTATTATATCGGAATGTCTGTCGGACGTTTTGTTTCGGGTTTGCTTTCAAATAAAATCAACACGTGGAAACGTATCGGTATCGGTGCAGCAATTCTTGCTCCCGCCATTGCAATTATGCTTCTCCCCTTGCACGGAGCAGTTACGGTGGTCGGTTTGTTCCTTGTTGGTCTGGGCAACGGCTCTATCTATCCGAATATGATACACCTGACACCTCACAACTTCGGCAAAGAAGTGTCACAATCCATTATGGGTTCACAGATTGCATTTGCATACATCGGTGTTATGCTGGCACCGCCGATGGTCAGCCTTATAAGCAGACTGTTTGGAATAGGTGTATATCCTGTTCTGCTTGCTGTGCTTTATGTGATAATGGTTATCGCTCTTAAATGCTTTATAAACAGATTGAAAAAGCAAAACAGATACAATGCAGATGTCTGAGTTTGCAAGGACGGTTGAATAATGAAAAACAATCATAACTTCGATATAAACAATTTTATTTCTCCCGACGTTTCATATGCTCCTGTGTATATCTGGGTATGGAATGATATATGCACCCGTGAAATTATAGATGTTCAGCTTGCAGAGATGCTCAATCTCGGCATACGCGCATTTTATATTCTTCCCGAACCGAAGGAATTCCGACCTGACAGTATGCCGACAAACCTTTCACCTGACTATCTTTCGCAGGAGTTTTTTGAACTTTGCGCATACGCTGTTGAGAAGGGAAAAGAACTCGGTATGCTCTGCTGGATTTATGATGAAGGCGGCTGGCCTTCAGGCGGCGCATGCGGAAAAGTTCTGAAAGATCACCCTGAATATGCCCGACAGGTGCTGAAGGTTTATGAGCGCTGTTATTCCGCAGGAGATGTATATAAAAAAACAACGCCCGATGTTGTTGCCGCTTTTCTGCAGGATAAAGAAATGATATCGGACGGATATATTTTCGTTGAGGATACTGCAGTAACTGAATATGTTGCGAAAAAAGAAATCTGCGGCAATGCTGATTATCCCGATTTGCTCAACAAAGAAGCAACTGAATATTTTATCGCAATCACACACGAAAAATATGCATCCGCTTTAAAAGAATCTCTTGGCAAAAACGTTACAGCCGTATTTACAGATGAACCGAAAGCACCGTCCAACGTATTCAGCAAAGAACTTGCCGAGCAATACGAAGCAGAATACGGTGAATCGGTTTTACCGCATCTGCCGCTGATTGCGCAAAGAATGCCTGTGACAGAAGAAAATGTTCATATTCTGCACCGTTGGTATGATATCTGCAGCCGTATGTTCTGCGATAATTTTCTTCTCCCGTGCAAAAAATGGTCAAACGATAACGGCATAGCTTTTACAGGGCATCTGGATAAAGATCACGACCCTCTCGGTTGCGTCTGCGGCGGCGGTAACTTCAACCTGATGCGGGCCCTGCGGTGTTTCGATATACCCGGAGTTGACGTTATCTGGCGACAACTCTACCCCGAAAACAAAACAACAAACAAGAACGATCTGAACGGCTACAACGGATTTTTCCCGAGATACGCTTCGTCGGCCGCCGCACAAAGCGGCACGAAGCTTGCAATGAGTGAAAGCTTCGGCGTAGCCGGGCCGGGATTGACTTACGATATAATGAGATACACCGTAGGATATCAGGCTGTGCGCGGAATAAACATATTCAATCTGTTTAATTTTCCTCTCGGAAGAAAAGATGCATATCTTGCACAGGAACTGCCGGTTTTCACGGAGAATCAACCGTATCACCGCCATCTGGATCAGTTTAACCGTTATATGGAAAGGCTGTCATATATATCCTCTCTCGGAGAACGAGTTTGCGAAACGGGGCTCTATTATCCCGTTTGCGATATTCAGGGAAGGCTTAAAGCAGAAGCTATGGCAAAATCATTCGATACACTCGGCAGAACGCTTGAAGATATGACGGCAGATTTTGATATTGTTGACGATGATGTTATTCAGGCCGCTGAGAAAACCGATGACGGCTGTATACGCATCGGCAATGCAGTGTACCGCCACATCATCATTCCCGAAGGAGCATTTATTCCGCAGAACACCCGAAAAGCGCTCAAGCGTTTTGTTGAAGGCGGAGGCAGAATTTCGCACGATGTTGCGGATGTTTCACCTGTAATTCAGGTTGAGGGTACAGGCTTGCGGGCAATGCACAGAAAAGCCGAAAACGCCGAAATATTCTGCCTGTTCCGTGAAACGGGCGAAAGCGGCAACTATCGGATTCATTTACCTTCCGCAAACGGTTATCTTCTTGATCTGGAAAGCGGTAAATTGCAACGTTTCAAAACAGATAACGGAATTCTGAATCTTTCTCTTGCTGTCGGTGAAACGGCTGTTGTGTTGCTGACAGATGAAACTCTGAGTGCAGAAGATAAAAAAGATTTCAAAGAAAAAATCGATATACCGAATGAGTTTCTGCTGAGCCGAGAACTTGAACTCATCTGCAACGAAAACGGATTTGAAAATATAAAACATTCTGATAAAGCAATTCCCGTCTGCCTTGGTGATTGGGGAAGCTTAATCGGCAGCGGTTACTCAGGAAGCTGTGTTTATGAAACAACATTCCCCCTCCCCGACGAAACAATCGGGAAAGAGTGTGAACTTGACCTCGGAGATGTTCGTTTCACAGCGTGCGTTTATCACAACGAACAGTTTATAGGTTCGGCGCTGATGCCGCCGTACAGACTAAAGATACCCGACGGTGTGCTCGATAAAAACAACAAACTTCAAATAGTTGTGACCAACACATCGGCAAACTGGTATGTTCACACCGATTATTTCGACAAATGGAGCATCAAGGAATTATCTCCGTATTTTGAAGGCGAAAAGGAATACGCAAAAGACTATGTATCAGGCGGACTGTATGGACCTGTTGCGCTGTATACAGAATAATATTCAACAAACAACAAAAAGGCAGGGTTTCCCCTGCCTTTTCTTTTTGCTGATCAACAAATGCAAATCAACTCGATTTGCAAAAAAACAAACCGTTCGATTTTATAAAAATCAAAGAATAAATTTATCACTTTCCTTAAGATTGAGCTTAGCAATTACATCTTCAAAGTTTTCTTTGGCAGATGCCAATGCGCTTGATTTGTGAGAATCGCTTCCGAGATAGAATTTGCATCCGCATTCCTTTGCAATAAAATAAGGGCGAAGAAAAACTTCTCTTTGCTCAACGCTCATATTAATTGTTTTAACATTCAATTCAATGCCGACGCCCTTTTCCGAGCATTGTCTGAATATCGAATACATTGTTGCATCGGGAATCAAAGACAATGTTTCTGCGGTTTGATTTTTGAGTATGTGACCTGTGGTCAGATGAGCAATTCCGATTTTGTTAAAAGGTAAATCTTTAACGAGCAGATTTTCAATTTTATCAACCCAATGAAAAGCCGCTTCTTCGGGAGTTGTTATTTTTGTTCTGACGGTGTTGCCGTCAAGATGCAGATGCGTTGTTGCAACGATTATAAAATCAAACGCATCAATTCTTTCTTCGCTTATGCCGAGAACATTGTTGAAATCCATATCGGTTTCACAGCCGAAAAGAAATTCAATGTTATCGGATTTCGGCAACGGCAAAACGGATGAAACGTGAGAAAAATCATGTTCATCTATCCATTCAGCTTCACTCTTAACATTCTCGTCCCAGAAATGATTTGTGATGCAGATTTTCTTGAATTCGTTTTCTTTGGCATAATTCAGTATTGCTTCCGTAGTTTGATTCACATCATGACAGCAACGGGAAACAGTTGAATGAATATGAAAGTCGTGGTCTGCAATATATTTCAAATCAACACCGCCCTTCAGGTTTTACATAACAATTATAATTCCACATTTCATTTATGTCAATTTATCAAAATCTTTACAAGCGGCAGGGAGAAACAAATCTCTCTGCCGCTTGTTATTAACATTATTCGATTATATTATGATAAACGGTTAATCATATCAAGGTGTTCTGTATAAAGTCTCTCAACATCGGTATTAACCTTAAAGAGACCGCCCTGAAGTGACATATGGTCGCCCTGATAAACAGGCATTATATTCCACACGCCCGCAGTGATATTATCCTTATCAAACTCCTTTGACGGAGCATCGGAGGGCGCTTTTGAAGAAACGGTATTGACAAGTCCGTCATTTTCAAACCAAGTTTCATCAACAACATATCCGCCCGTGGTTGTTCCCTTGAGCGTACCTATTTCATTCGCACTGCTTTGGAAAAGAATTTCCATTCTTTCTTTATCAGCCTTAAATGTACCGTCATCCTTTTCAGTTGTTGCCGTGCAAGGAATCGAGAAATAATAGGTATTCTCATCGGTAACCATATTCTTGTTGATTTCCATTGCGTGGTCAATAAACATATCGTATGCGGCGCTATCGGTATTATCGGGCATTGAATTTTCAAGACCGTAAGCAGTTGTGCCGTTATGAGGAGCTGCAAGCGAAGTCAGAGAATAAATCCAATCCGATTTTCCGCCGGTAAATAAGGGAGAGATTTCGTTTGCGGGGGTTAAATTCATTTCTGATTCATCCCCTTTTGCCATAAGAGTTGCAAAAACACGGATTGTTGCTCCGCCAAAAGAATGACCGAGAAGATTTATTTTGTTTTCAGAATCCCATTCATCAACAAGAGCTTTGCCCGTGAAATCCTTGCCGTATCTGTCGTGGCCGCATTTTTCGCTGTGGCTTTTTCCGTAGTCAACAACAGTACCCGTAAGCTGAGCATAAAGTTCGCAGGCTCTGTCCCACGCACTTGCGGTTCCCGAAACGGATGCGGCATAACATTCATAGCCTTTATCGTCAAGCTTTTCAAGAAATTCGCCGCCGAACATTCCCCAGTAAGGCATCAGTTTATATTGGGCGTCATACTCACCCCAGCCCATAAGACCGTGAACAAAAACATAGGGATAATTTGTGTTCCAACTTTCTTTGTCGGGAGTTTCAACTTTTCCCGGAAAAAGGAACGATAAGATGCTCATTATTATTGCCAAAGGTATTGATACTATTTTTGCCATGTTATTTTCTCCTTCGTTTTTAAATTAATATCAAAAATACTGTTCTAGAGTATTTATATATTCAATTTCACAAAATGAAGAGCAGATTGTTGGAAACAAATCTTACAAAAGCGAAACCATACTGATTATTCTTTCAAAAAAATCATATCATATAAAACTGTTCATTTCAACATCATTGAAACTATTTATACATTTCGGGAAGATATTGAACAGCTTTAGCAACACAATGCGCTGTCAAAGATACAACCCGAGCAACTACAGTAACTTTCACTGTTGCTTTTTGCTTTATTTAAGTGGTATAATTGTTCCGGAAAGCCGGTGAGCATAACGTGAAAACAGGAATCATATTCAACATACAGAAATTTTGCTTGCACGACGGTGACGGTATCCGCACCTGCGTGTTTCTGAAAGGGTGCCCTCTCAGATGCATATGGTGCCATAATCCCGAAAGCTTTGATAAAAAGCCAAGCCTTTCCTTCACCAAACAAAAATGCTCATTATGCGGCAGATGCCTTGCAGTGTGTTGCTCGCGAAAAATCAAGAGCGGCGTTCTGACAATTGACCGTGAAAAATGTATAAGATGCGGCAAGTGTACGGAAGTCTGCCTCAACGATGCCAATGAAATTATCGGCACGGAAATGACAGCTTCAGAAGTTATGAACGAAGTTATAAAAGATAAAATGTTTTATGACACATCAGGCGGAGGGCTCACGGTTACGGGCGGAGAACCGTCATATCAAGCCGATTTCACTTTGGAGCTTCTTCGTCTTGCAAAGGATGCAGAGATTTCTTTTGCCATAGAAACTTGCGGTATCGGTTCGCGTGAATTCTACGAAAAAGCGGCGGACCTCGGTTCAACATTTCTTTACGACATAAAATGCATTGACCCCGCACAACATCGCAAGCATACGGGATCAGATAATGTTCATATTATGTCAAACCTTCGTTATCTTATGGACAGAGGTGCGGATATAATTATACGGCTGCCTTTAATCCCCGATTGCAACGACAGCGATGATGACATTGCAAAACTGGCAACGTTTCTTAACGACAACAAAGGAAGATACAGATACGCAGAGATTATGCCTTATCATTCTCTCGGCATAGGAAAATCCGAAAAAAACGGTGCTGTCCCCCCTTATGTTCACGAAAACGCAAGTGAAGATGAAATATCACGATGGTGTTCACTGTTCGCCTCTCACGGCGCAGAAGTAAGAGTATCAAAATAAAAGAGGTTTATTTATGACAGATTTAGCTCACATTGATCCTTTCCTTTACGGATATTTTCTTGATGAAACCCTTGAGCACGCTGAGAGAGTGGGTCTCGCACTGCTTTATGCCGCAAAAAATATTAAAATCAGATTTTCAAAGCGATTACTTCCCGAAACTGCATTCGAAACAAAACAAGGCAGTTCAGGCTACTCTCCTTCTGAGGGGCTTTGGTTTTCTAACGATAAGATTATGAATCTTTCAGTTCAATTCCCTGAACATAAGGACACCCTTCTCAGATACATCCGTGAAATAAACCTTTTCAGAAGCAAGGCAAAAAGACTTTATTCCGAGGCTACAGAGGCACTTGACCGTTCAGGCGCTGAATGGGGCGGAGGTTGGGGCGGTCATTCCAACCCAGATTACGGAAGAATAATCAATTTCGGCACAGATCATATCCGAACAATAATAGCTCAAAACCGTCAAAAACATCCCGACGAGGATTGGTTTTACCGTTCTTGTTCTTATGCTCTCGATGCCATGGATATCATCGGTGAAAGATACCGTGAATTCGCTCTTGAAAATGCTGAAAAATGCGAAAACTCTGATGACAAGGCTTTTTTACTCCGCATGGCAAAAGCATTTGAAACAGTGCCCGAAAAGCCCGCTTACGATTTCTTGTCAGCTATGTGCTCTTTTATGCTCGTCTTTGCTCTTGACGGCAGCGATTCTCCCGGCAGATTTGACCAATATATGTATCCCGCATATCTGAAAACCGAAAACAAAGAAGAGATAACCGATCTGCTTGACAGACTGTGGGATTATTTCCACGATCACCGTTCATGGAATCTCTGCATTTCGGGCAGTGACGAGAATTGGAATGATGAAACAAACGAGCTTTCATATGATATTCTCGCTATGGTTAGAAAGAAAGGCTATCAGACACCGAATCTCACCTGTCGAATCCACAGAAACACACCCGATAAACTCTGGAATGCAATTGCCGACACCCTCGCAACAGGAACAGGACTCCCCGCTTTATATAATGACGATGTGGTTTGCTCTGCGCTTGAAAAGATCGGCATTCCGCCAGAAGACAGCCATGATTACTGTATGAACGGCTGCAACCAGATAGATATTCTCGGCAAGAGCCATATGGGTCTTGAAGACGGCGAGGTTGTCTTCGCGAAGTGTCTCGAATATGCACTTCACAACGGAATTGACGCAATAAACGGCGAAAAGGTTTCAATAGAAACGGGAGACCCGAGAGCTTTCACTTCCTATGAGAGATTTGAGCGTGCATTTATCGATCAGCTGGAATATGTAACCTACAATTCCTGCAGCAGTGCAAACATATATCAGCACCTTCGCGGTATGTTTGAGCCGCATCCGCTTCGCTCCTGCCTTATCGAGGGTTGTCTTGAAAAAGGACGGGACTACAGAAACGGCGGCCCGCTGTATAATCACGGTCAGATTTTGGCTGAAGGTATTGCCGACACAGGCGACAGTCTTTATGCAATCAAAAAGCTCGTATACGACGAAAAGAAATATACAATGTCTGAGCTTATTGACGCACTTAACGCAAACTATGAAGGATATGAGCAACTGCACCATGATTTCAGGAACTGCGAAAAATTCGGCAACGATATTGAAGCTGTTGACAGTATAACAGCAAAGGCACTCAACCGTTTCTTCACAATTCTCAAGCGAAACAACACCTACAGAGGCGGAATATTCACAGGCGGATGCAGCACATTCAACCGCGCCGCAAACTACGGACAGCAGACCGCGGCACTCCCCAACGGAAAACTCAAGGGAGAGTCTCTCCTTGCAGACAGCATTGCAGCTACACCCGGCCGTGACACAAACGGACCTACAGCGCAAATCAAATCCGTTCTCAGATACAATCACACCGATGCCTGCAGCGGATTTGTGTTCCAGAATAAATTCGAAAAAAAGATGTTCAGCAGTGAAAAAGGCAAAGCCTCTTTTATCGCACTTGCAAAAGCATATTTTGCAGGCGGCGGTCAGCAATACACCGTTACGGTTGTTTCTCCCGAAGACCTTTATGATGCAAAAATGCATCCTGAAAATCACGGCAACCTTATCGTTCGTGTTGGCGGATACAGCGATTATTTCGTAAACCTTGACGATGAACTTCAGAACAGTGTTATCGAGAGAACATTTAACAGGTATTGAAAAAAACATACAGCGTTTTCAGCGAAGAAATCTCACAAATACAAAACATAACCCCCGGCTGAGCCGGGGGTTATTGTTTAATTAAAAATCACATATATCTCATGTTTGATAGTTTCAATGAAGTTACGAATCATTCTGATTATATTTTCAATCAGGTTTTCGCCCTTATATTCCGTATCGGTACCCTTACCCGCATAACAACCGATGTTGTTGCTCTGGATTGCATTGCCGAAGAAATCCTTTTCAATTCCTTCAATCGGAGTTCCCGCGCCTATAAGCGGAGAATCGGCTGAAAGCATAAAGCTGTTCACATCGGAATAATCATCACCCGCAAAACCGGGCACGGTATTCATAGCGCCCAAATCAACAAGGGGTGACATAACATTATAATAACAGTTGTTTTCAAAAACATTGTTTCTTGAAGGATCAACATCATATGCAAAAGTTGCACCGTCAACAGGAACTATAATGTTGTTTGCAATATAAGAATCATAAAGATTCTTAAACTGAAATTCGCCGCAATTGACAATTGTGTTGTTATAGAAACTGAAATTATGCTCACCGCATTCACCAACAGCCGTTGTTGAACGGGCACCGTTATCGTTTACGGAAAGGCAATAGCGAACGGTGTTTCCGCTATGTCCGCTGTGATTCGGGCAGTTGCACATAAAGCGCACATTGTCGTGTGAATAGATATACTGATAAGTGCAGTTGTTTGTGTGTGAATCAAAGTCAATTGCCATACCGTCGCCGATGTTTTTCTGACCTGCAATTTCACAATACTGAATAGTGCTGTTTTCGCTGCCCCAGAACCACATTGCGGCGGTAAAATATTCAACTTCACCGTTTTCCTTAAGCTCCGCTCCGCCCTGACAGCAATTGATTGCACGGCAATGGGTAACAAGAGCACCGTCACACATACCAACAACAACGGCCTCAGCATCCATTTCATGGAAATAACATTTTTCAATCAACAAACCTGTATTGTATACAGGGTCTATTTCATCCTCTTCGCACCAGGGATTCTGCTGGTCATTCCATGAACCCCAGATCATAAAACCGTTTGCGCAATTATAAACTTCGCAATTACGGATTGTAAGATCATTCACCGCATATCTTGATTTTGCGGGCAGACCCTTAACCATAACCGCCGCTCTAGCTGCTGCAGCGCCGTTTGAAAAATCATCACGGCTGTGAACCTTATAATTCTGCATATCCTCAAAATACACATTTTCAATTATAATGCCTTCAGATGTTTTCGTATAGGTATCAATCCATATACCGCCGCCGTTGGGTGCTTTTATATGCAAATCCGATACGGTAACATATGAACAGTCAAAAAGACGGAGAACCTCTGCTTTTTCGTTGGTATAAAGAACAGCCTTTTCGCCTTCACCATATGATGAAACAACAACGGGGTTTTCTTTTGTTCCGTCGCAAGTCAGAGTTGCAACGCACTCATATTCACCGCCGTTTCTGAAAAGAAAATGCGTTCCCGGTTTCACATCAAGATTTTTCAAACCGCTGAGTGTTTTAACGGGGCTGTCAATCTCAGTTCCGCTGTTTGAATCATCGCCGTTGATTGAATCGATATAATAATAATTCTTGTCGTTTTCAGCCGCATAGGCAAAAAAACTTATACCGGAAATCACGATACATATCGTGATTAACAAACTAAAAAATCTCTTTGAGAATTTCATTTTATACACTCCTGTTACCAAATTAAATAAGCGATTTGCCTTCCCACTCTTCGTCGGGTTCAACACCGAGAAGTTTTGTGACGGTCGGAGCAATATCCATTATATTTGCATTATCAAAGGTTTCACCCGCTTTAAACGAGCTTCCGTTTGCGATAATCGGAATAAGCATATCTTCGGGCATATCGGTTCCGTGGGTTCTGTCGTGCCCACCGTGGTCAGCGGTAATAATATAAGTATACTCATCACCGAGAGAATCCGTAATTTTTTCAATATTATCCCAGCAATTATGAATTGAGTCCATAAACTCATCACTCATCCAGCCGTATTTATGACCAGAAAAATCCGAATAACCGAAATAAAGAAAAGTGAAATCAGTTTCATTGTTTTTCAGATAACGGATAAGTTCATCCGTCAGCATTTCACCCGCTTCTTTATAGCCAAATCTTCTGCCTGCATAAAAGCATGAATGCGTAAGCGAATTGGGGCGTGAAACATCTCTGATTTCTTCCCAGTTATAGAATATTGCGCAGTTTTTATCAGCCTGTCTGAGCACCTCGCAAAGACCGTTCACAGGCCTTACCTGAGGCATATATGTGTTGGTTGTTGTTCCGTGCCTCTGAGGTGTTACACTGTGAAAAAGTGAAATATGGCAAGGCAGAGTAACAGACGGATAAACGGTCTGTGCGTTCATCGCACACGCCGATTTGCCGATTATTTTTTGCGCCGTTGCAACATTTGTTATCGAATCGGGGCGCATACCGTCAACAAGAATAAGAATAACTTTCATAAAACGCTCTCCTTGATTTCAAAGCTGTTTGAACCGATATTAAGACGGATAATTTCTTTGCCGTATACAAACTCAGCCGAAATATCGCCTGAAATTTCAATATCAAATTCAACTGTGTTTTTGTTCTTTTTATATGAAACTGAAATCTTGCCGTTCTTAAGAATTCTGAACCCTTCAACAGAGTTTATATTATCAACAAGAACGGGTGAAACGATTATTTCAGAGTATCCCGCGCAACCTTCTTTCGGGCGTATACCGAGAAGATAATCATAAAGATAAGCCGCAACCGCACCGAACATAGGATGATTATGCGAACGGTCACGAAGAGAACCCGGCCAATATTCCCAAAGAGTTGTTGCTCCCAAACGGCGCATCTCGGCAAAAGAATGAAGCGTTTCTGAAAGCAGAAGCTTTGAAGCGAGCGCACCGTCGCCCCGTTCAAAAAGAACTCTTGTAAGAATATCCGTTCCGAAAATACCTGTATCGTATCCTCCGAGCTTTTCATAGCGTTCAACAAGATTTTTATATGTTCTCTCATCACCGAGACCGATATCAACCGCAAAAGCATTTGCACCCTGCTGACCGCCGAGAAAATTGCCGTCCCACTTATTGAAATAGGACGCCATAACGGCGCTTTTTCGCTCTGAAATTCGTTTTTCAAACAAAGGTATATCTTCATCCTTGCCGATAATCTTTGCGATTTCAATACATCTGCCAAGCGATTTGATATAAAAATAGTTATTCACAAAAGGTGCGGGAAGAACAACTGAAACGGGCGTGCACCAGTCTCCGAGACACCATTCCCCTTCTTTGTCGCTTACTATCATATCCGAAACGGAATGAGATTCAAGATAATCAAAATAGCGCATCATATTCGGATAGCATTCTTCAAGAATTTTCGCATCACCGTAGTGAACATAGAACTGATACGGCACTTCAACGATTGCACAGCCCCAGCCGCCAGGGCCTCCGCCTGAGCGCACATAAGGCGCAGTATACTGAATATGACCCGTCTTTTTATCCTGACAGTCTTGAATATCACCGATCCATTTGCGGTAAAATTCTTCGGCATCAAGAATATTCATTGCTGCGTGACACGCAAGCTGACCGTCACCCGTATAACCTCTTCTTTCAATATGAGGGCAATCTGACGGGATACCCGAATGCATATTGGTAAGTTGAGTGTTGATATATGTATCGTGAATCCAGTTGAGAAGTTCGTTGTCGGATCTGAAGCCCGAAACAACAGCTGCATCAGTGTGTATTATTTCAACGCACTCAACTCTCGCACTTCCGTAAACAGCAAAATATCTGAACGCATACCAGGTAAACAAAGGATTAACCGTTCTTTCTTCACCGTCGCAAATATAAACCTGCTTCTGGTCATGCGTGAATTCATAATCGATAAATCCGTCTGAATCAAGCTCTTCAGAGTGAATAACGGTAACAGTTTCGCCGCGTTCACCGCTTAACCTCAGAACAGGATAACCGCTGATATTCTTTCCGCAGTCATAAACTGTGAAACCTTCTCCTTGCGCAACCGCTTTTACATCGATTTTATTTATAACTCTGTCGGGCGGACATTTGCTGAAATAATACTCAGTTTCGGGCGCTTCGGCGCAAACCGCATTGCTCCATAACGGATTGCAGCAAAGATAATCCTGAGTTTCTCCTTCTGTAAAGCAATAATCTTTTATAAAACTTTCACAGATTTTATCGTTTTCCGACGAGCAAATATCAAATTCTCCGCTTTCGTCTTCGCCGAAAATACGCCAGATTGCTTTGGGATAACCGTATCTGCTCATTCCGCCGAAGGTATACCATCCGCCGCCGAAATGAATTGTGATTTCATTCATTCCGTCTTTAAGCATAGGAGTGATATCATATTCGGGAACATAAATTCGATGTCCGCTGAGAATCTCATCAACAGGGTAATTTTTTCTCGGCTCATAGTCTGTTGCAAGAGGCAAAAACAAATCATTGCCCACTCTTTCACCATTTATACAGCAATGAAACATACCGAGACCAAGCACTCTGAGAGCCGCTTTTTTAACCTTATCAACAGAAAAAACACCTTTCAGAATACAGAAACCGTTTTCGTCACAATTCTCACGGGTAAGCCATTTTGCCGAAGCAAAAACTTCGCAAAGTGTCATAATACACCTTCTTTTTTATTTTAAATAAATATGCGGTATGCACCGACAAAAGCCATGCAAACCGCTTTGAATAATTATTTTGTTCCGAAAATTCTGTCGCCTGCGTCGCCGAGACCGGGAATAATATATCCGTGGTCATTAAGTTTTTCATCAAGCGCACCAACATAAATATCAACATCGGGGTGTGCATTTTTGAGCGCTTCAAGCCCTTCGGGAGCCGCAATAATACACATAAATTTAATTTTATGAGGATTTCTTGTTTTGATCTGAGCAATTGCATCTATAGCCGAGCCGCCTGTTGCAAGCATAGGATCAAGAACAACAACCTCCCTCTCCTCGATATCGGCAGGAAGTTTGCAATAATATTCAACGGGCATAAGAGTTTCGGGGTCTCTGTAAAGACCTATATGACCCACTCTTGCACCGGGAACAAGCGAAAGAACACCGTCAACCATTCCGAGACCGGCTCTGAGAATTGGCACAAACGCAAGCTTTTTGCCTGCAACAACCTTTGTTTTTGCAACTGCAACGGGAGTTTTTGTTTCAACCTCTTTGAGAGGAAGATCTCTTGTTGCTTCATAGCACATAAGCATTGCAATTTCGCTCACGAGAGTGCGGAATTCTTTGGATGTTGTTTTTTCATCTCTGAGATAGGTAAGCTTATGCTGGATAAGAGGATGCTCCATTATCATTACATTAGCCATATCTTTTTCCTCCGATTTATTAAAATCTGTTTTCAAGATCAATTATCTGATCAATTCTTCTCTGATGTCTTTCTTCGCCGCTGAAAGCTGTATCAAGAAAGATATCAACAAGCTCAATTGCTTTTTCGGGAGTAACAACTCTTCCGCCGAGACAAAGCATATTGGCGTTGTTATGAAGTCTTGTCATTTCAGCAGAAAACAAATCGGAACAGCAGCAAGCGCGGATTCCCTTAACCTTGTTTGCGGCAATTGAAATTCCAACACCCGTTCCGCAGAAAAGAAGACCGAGTTCGCATTCGCCGTCCGCAACAGCTCTTGCTGTTTTTTCGGCATAAACGGCATAGTCGCAGGAATCGGCTGAATAAGTTCCGTAATCCTTGAATTCTGTTCCTTTTTCTTCAAGATGTTTCATTATTATTTGTTTGAGTTCAAAACCTGCGTGGTCGCTGCCTATTGCAATCATATCGATTCTCCTTTTCTTATTCTGAGTTCCCTCTCTGCCTGCGGAAGTCTTAAATAGACGGGTGCAAGCAATGCGGAATCTGTAAATTCATTATTTTTTTCTGCGGCAAGAGCCGCACCGAATGCTCTTTGATACCTACGGTTTTCGCCGGAAAGAGATATATTTTCAATCTTTTCGCCGAAGGCTTTGAAGCATATTTCGGCTCCGTCACCCGCAAGATAAATTTTCTCGTTATATTGTGAAAGTTCTTCGCCGAGCGAATCAACGGAAACGGCTTTATCTTCGCAAAGGCGAACAACCTCAGCTCCGTTACACCTGAAAATCGCGGTGTAAACCTGATTGCATCTTGCATCCATTGCGGCACAAACAATGCAGTTTTCATCCGCAAAATTATATGCAATGCTTTCAAGTGTGGAAACGCCGGCACAAGGTTTGTTATCTGCCGCCGCAAGACCTTTTACCGCAGCAACACCTATTCTGATACCCGTAAACGAGCCGGGGCCTGTATTGACGCAAAGTGCATCTATATCGCTGAGCGACATATCCGCCTGTGAAAGAGCGTTATCAACCATCGGCATAAGTGTTCTGCTGTGGGTAAGAGCATTATTGACAAAGCATTCGGTTATCAATCTGCCGTTTTCGGCAACTGCAACGCTTGCGGATTTTGCCGAGGAATCAACAGCTAAAATTTTCAAGTGAGTCAACTCCGATTATTTCAATATTTCTTTCGTTAAAGTCGTCGGTCTTGGT
>JAZLBI010000176.1:0-9035 GCA_045613625.1 Acutalibacteraceae bacterium
TTACGTGAGCAACAAGCAAAGTTCCGAATCCGAGAACAGATTCAACATTCAGAAGCTTGCCCACGAAAACAAAGAGAAGCATCATCGAAACACCCGTTACGATTTCGGGGTTCATCATCGGGATGTTTGTTGTTGCCATAACGCCTGAACGAACGGGGCCTTTTTTGAATTTATCAATGCCCACTGCCGCCGCAGTGCCAAGAACTGTTGAAACAACCGATGAGCAAACAGCAAGAATGAGAGTGTTTTTCAATGCGGTAAGCGTTGCTTTATCTTCAAGAAGCGACTTATACCACTGAAGGGAAAAGCCCGAAAAAACGCTGGTGCTGCTTGATGAGTTGAACGAAAAAACTATCATTACGATAATCGGGGCATAAAGAAAAAGGAACACAAGCCCCGTATAAATTTTTGAAGCAACTTTCATATAACCATACCCTCCTCATCACCAGAAAAGCGGTTCATAACCGCCATACAGATAAGAATGAGCACCATCAGCACAAGCGAAATCGATGCGCCGAGGTTATAGTTATAGGACTGCTGGAACTGCCTCTCAATAACATCGCCGATAAGGTCAAACGAACCGCCGCCGAGTTTCTGAGAAATATAGAACGTACTTACCGACGGAACAAAAACCATTGTGATACCCGAAACAATGCCGGGCATACTCATAGGGATTATGCAGCGTCTGATAACCGTCAGTCTGTTGCCGCCGAGATCCTGACAAGCTTCAACCATGCTGCGGTCAAGCTTTGCCATAACGGAATAAATGGGAAGAATCATATAGGGCAGAAAATTATAAACCATGCCCAATATTACCGCGCCTTCGGTGTTTATCATATGAATCGGGTCAATGCCGATTTTCCCGAGCATGGAGTTTATTATACCCGTATCCTGAAGAAGAGCCATCCATGAATAGGTTCTGATAAGAAAGCTCATCCACATCGGAAGCATAACAAGCATAACCATTGTTCGCTGAACCTTTTCCGTGCTCTGCGAAATGAAATATGCAAGCGGGAAAGCAATAACAAGGCAGATAAGCGTTGCAACTATTCCGAACCATATTGAACGAAGGAAGGTCGGAGTATATTTGCTCAGCGCCGTTATATTCTCAAAAGTGAAGGCTCCCGAAGCATCAGTGAACGAATAATAAACAACGAAAATCAGCGGTGCAATGATAAACAGCACCGACCAGACAACATAGGGCGAGGCAACAAGCTTTGATTTCAGTGAGTTTCGGTTGCTCATTCCTCGGTCTCCTCCTCTGCATTTGAAAGCTCATCAAATTCTTCGCTGAAGGAGCTGTAGTCGCCGTAAATGCCCGAATATTCGGATTTCTTCATAATATGTATTGCATCAGGCTCGATGAAAAGGCCGATTTTTTCGCCCTCGGGCTGATAATCCGTTGTCTGAATCATCCATTTGAAACCGCCGATATCAACGATGATTTCAAAGTGAACACCCTTGAATGTAACGGATGTTACAACGCCCTTGAGCATACCCTTTTCAGGTTCAACAACATCAACATCTTCAGGGCGAACAACAACGTCAACCGCTTCGTTTTTATCGAAGCCCTTATCGAGACACTCGAATCTGTGACCCGAGAAATCAACAAGGCAGTCATCAATCATAACTCCATCAAGAATGTTACTCTCACCGATGAAATCGGCAACGAATGCATTCTTGGGCTCGTTGTATATGTCAAGCGGAGTGCCTATCTGCTGAATAACACCGCCATCCATAACAACAACGGTGTCTGACATCGAGAGAGCTTCCTCCTGGTCGTGTGTAACATATATAAACGTTATGCCGAGGCGCTGCTGAATGTTTTTAAGCTCAATCTGCATATCTTTTCGAAGCTTGAGGTCAAGCGCGCCGAGAGGCTCATCAAGAAGAAGCACGCGGGGTTTAACCGCAAGCGCTCGTGCAATGGCAACTCTCTGCTGCTGACCGCCCGAAAGCGAGTTTATGTTTCGCTTGTTGAAACCTGTAAGATTAACAAGCGCAAGCATTTCTTCAACAGTTTCTTTTATCTGCTTTTCGGGCACCTTTTTTATGCGCAGACCGAAGGCTACGTTTTCATAAACATTAAGGTGCGGGAAAAGGGCATAACGCTGAAAAATAGTGTTAACCTGCCTTTTATGAGGAGGAACACTATTGATTACTTTATCCTCAAAAATAACCTCACCCTCATCAGGCTCAATAAAGCCTGCAATTATTCTGAGAGTTGTTGTTTTTCCGCAACCTGAAGGGCCGAGAAAAGTTATAAATTCCTTATCGCGGATATAGAGGTTAAGGTTTTTGAGCACCTGATTATTCCCGAATGTTACGGAAATGTTTTTTAAATCAATGATGGCATTTTTTTTCAATTATGCAGCCCCTCTCTGCCCCTGACGCCAAAAGCGACATAATGGCTTATTATAATAATATAAAATATAGAGCAAAAACTTGCAAATGTCAACAATTTTTTTAATAAATCAGTGAAAAATCCGTTAGGGTTGGGAATTGTCAAATATTTCTCTTTGATTTGCTCCCGAATACTCGTTTTTCCTCTGTTTTTCTTGATTTTTTTATTTTGAAAAATTTTAACAATTTCAAATGGTTATCCGCATAATATCCCCTGAAAAACGGTCAATACTTTTATTGCCATTAATTGTATCGGGGTGATGTTTTGCAATTCAACAAAGTTGAAATCTGCGGTGTTAACACCGCAAAACTTAAAGTGCTTAAGGAAAGCGAAAAAATGGAGCTTCTCAGAAAAGCAAGAGCAGGCGATAAAAAGGCGAGAGAAGACCTTGTGACGGGGAATTTAAGGCTTGTGCTGAGCGTTATTCAGAGATTTTCGAACAGAGGCGAAAATCCCGATGATTTGTTTCAGGTTGGCTGTATCGGTCTGATAAAAGCGATTGACAATTTCGATATGAGCCTCGATGTTCGATTCAGCACCTACGCCTGCCCGATGATTATAGGAGAGGTGCGCCGCCATCTCAGGGATAACAACCCTGTCAGGGTAAGCCGATCTGTCAGGGACACTGCATATCACGCGATGCAGGTGCGCGAAAGGCTGATTAACGAGCTTGAGCGCGACCCGACTCCCGAAGAAATTGCAAAAGAACTCGGAATTTCAAAAGAGAGCGTGGTTATTGCGCTTGATGCAATAGTTGAGCCCGTTTCGCTCAGCGAGCCTGTTTATTCCGACGGCGGCGACACGATTTATGTTATGGATCAGATAGGCGACAGCGAAACCGACGAAAGCTGGCTTGACGAAATTCTGCTCAAACAAGCCATAAAAGACCTTAATGAGCGCGAAAAAAAGATACTTTTTCTCAGATTTATGCAAGGCAAAACTCAGATGGAGGTTGCAGACGAAATCGGCATTTCCCAGGCTCAGGTATCCCGCCTTGAAAAAGGCGCAATCAAACGCATAAAAGATAACAACAAAGCATAAAAAGGCGGTCATCTGACCGCCTTTTTTCAGTAAGCTTTTTTATTTTTCAATCACATACGATGCATAAGAAAGGAACTTGCCTTTGAGGAATTCGCAAGCTGTGAAAACAATTTTATCCTCATAAACCTCAACATACATTCCTTCGGATGAGCGCATATAATGCTCTGTTGAATCGTTAAGGTTTGCCTTTGTTCTTCTGGGTGAAGATACACTCGAAACATGAACCATTGTTGCATATTCTCCGCCATAGTTTGCGATATTAAGGTTGGGATTAAGCTCCTGCATATCGTATGCCCAATGCGAATGACCGTTGAAATAAACAACGTTTTCATATTTATCCATCATTGCTTCAAAACGGATTTCATCGGGACAGTCCTCAGTAAAAGGAAGGTCATAATGACGGCCCACATTATTTTCAAGGTTACCCTCGCCCATATAGGGGTTTTCGCCCTCGACGGGATTGTTGAGGAAGGTGTGGAAGAAAATATAAACTGTTTCGTTCTTATGTTTTTCAAGCTGAGCTTCAAGCCAGTCAAGCTGTTCATCTTTAAGAAGTCGGCTGTAAGGCTCGTTATAATCCCACTGATACTGCGAAAGGAAAATGAACACATCTCCGTTGGCATCTGCGGGTGCATAAACAAAGTCCATTCCGTTTTCCGCAACATTTTCAACGCCGTTTGCCTTGGTATCACCGTAAACGCCCGTGTTCATAAGCTCCTGCCAATTATCAAGAGTAAATTTATCATTCACATCGTGGTTACCCGTGCAAGTATAAACAGGGAAATCATATTCCGATGTTATCGAATTGTATTTTTCAAAAGAATCTCTTTCGCCGTTTGCCGAAATATCGCCCGAAATACCAACCATTGAAACATCAAGAACCTCAAAGAAATTAAGCGCATTCGGGAAAGTGATGCAAGCATCGTCGCCGCTGAGCGAGCCGTTGTATCTGTTGAAATGAACATCGCTGAGCGCACCGAACGAATAAATTTTCTCACCGAAATCCGCAATCTTGTTTTCGGGAATCTCCATTGTTGCGGCAAGCATACCGAGTTTATATGCAAGAACGGTTTCAGCTCCTTCGGGAATCACTGTGAACTCCTGAATCTCTTTGCTTTCGTTCGCCTTAACCGTTGCAAATTCGCTGTAGTAAACGGTATATCCTCCAACCTCTTCGCTGAGTTTTTTGCCTTCATCGGTTCCCCAGTAAAGTTCGTATTTGCCCGAAGATGCCTCGACGGCAACTGTGCCCGCTGCAGAACCCGCAGTTTCATTTGCAAAATCATAAACTATTTCCGCACTGCCTGAAACAAACGGAAGGTTAATTGTGAAACCGCCGAATGATGACACAAATGTCATAAAAAGTGTTAAAAACCAAATCGTAATTTTTGAAAGCATAATCCATCTTCTCCTATCATTTCAAAAGCGCAACAGACATTGCAAGAAGTATCTGCGCAGTATAATAAGTTGAAAGTTCAACCGTGACAAAAACATTCTTTCTCTTCACAGGAGTGAAATAGAGGAATGCAAGACAAGTGTCGCTGATTATAAACAGGCATGCTCCCGCAAATGCAACCCAGAAAGCGGGCTGACTGTCAGAAAGAGCAAGCACAAACGCAGACGCCGCCTTATAAGCAAGAGTGGCATAATAGACAGCCATAATAATGCTCATTTTGCCGTCTGCCTTCATTTTCATAACTTTAATAAGAACAAATCCGCCAATGCCGAAAGCAACACCGACAAGCAGCGAATAAATATTGAAACCGCTTCTGCTTATGAAAGCACAGAGGTAGAATATGTGACCGACAAGGAAATAAAGCAACCCAAGAATCACAAGTTTGCCCTTGAAAGTGGGTGCAACCTCTTTTATGCCCAGCAGAATATCGCCGCAGAAACCGAACAGAAGAGCAAAACAAACAATGCAGAAATAATATGTATCAACAGGATTCATCGAATATCCGACAACTGCAATCGAGATGAATCCGAAGCTTGCCATAAATTTGCAAAGCATACCTTCGAACGCTCTGTTTTTCCGCCTGAGAAGTATGCATCCCGCCGCAAAAGCAACGGTCAGAGCTGCAAGCACCAAGCATAACGGTGACATAAATCTTCCTCCTTTATATTTTAGTCAAACACTGTAAATGGCCCATTTCCCAACTGTTTCAAGCCCGATTTTTTTATAGAACTCTGCAAGCGAATCCTCTCTGCAAAAAAGATAAACTTCTTTATCTTTTTTCATTTCAGCAAGAGTGCCCACAAGTTTTGAAGCATACCCCCTGCCCCTTGCGGCGGGGCTTGTTGCAACCGCACCGAGAAGCACGCTTTTTTCGCCTTCAAAAAGCGCAAATGCGCAGGCACAAAGCTTGCCGTTGTCATCCGCGGCAACAAGAGAAGCCGTTGATTTGTTCAGCCTTGCGCAAACATCGGCAAGGAACGCATTATAATCGCCAAGTTCAAAACCGCATTCGCAAAGAAGCGAATAAATTTCTTTTTTTTCGTAATCCGAAAGCAATCCGTCACAAACTTTTGCACCGCCCGTATATTTAACGGTAAAGGATGTTTTCTGAGGAATGATTCCGAGCTTTTCCGCATAAGCCGCATCAAATGTGAGGCTTGAAAATCCAACCGCATTCACAAAGCACGAAAGCTCTTCAAAATCGGCAGATTCTTCACAGCAGAGGGTCATATTACCGTCAACCCTGCATATTGCCGCAACGGGAATATTATTGATTTTCTGAACCCAGAACATTGCAAAAGTCTGCTGAGTTCCGTAGGTTTCGGCAAGCGCCGTAATCCGTGCCGAATAAGGGTCTGCGGGCAGAAACGAAAGCTCATTTTTGCTGTTAATAAGGCTTATCATCCCGCCATTTCCTCCGCCATTGCACTTATAAGTTTAAGACTTTCTTCAACATCGCTGTATTTCATAACACAAGCGGGCGAATGAAGATATCTGCACGGAACGGAAACAGCCAGCGTTTTCACTCCGCCTCTGCTTTTGTGAATTGCGCCCGCATCATTTCCTCCCGAAACAAAAGTTTTGGGCTGGCAAGCAATGCCTTTTCTCTCTGCAACCTCGAAAGCTTTGTCAAAAAGCTCTTTGCTGTAAATTGTTCGCCTGTCCATAAACGAAACAACGCCGCCGTTGCCGCAAATGCAGACTCTTTTTTCATCCTTAACGCCTGAAATATCCGCAGCCGTTGTTGTTTCAACAACTATCGCATAATCGGGCGCAAGCGTATATGCCGCAGTCTGCGCACCTCTTGTTCCTATTTCTTCCTGAACGCTGAAAGAGAACCACAAATCATATTCGGGCTCGTTCTTAATCATTTCAATAAGAATCGCACAGCCGACTCTGTCATCAAGAGCCTTTGATTTTATGAATCCGTTGCCGAATTCTTCAAAGCCGTCTGCAAAACACACCGCATCGCCCAAGCCGACAAGCTTCAGGGCTTCATCCTTGGTTTTCGCACCGATATCGATATATAAATCATCGGTTTTCGGAATATCCGCCTCTGCGCTTTTTTCAACAAGATGAACGGGCTTTATGCCGACAACTCCGTTCAACGATTTATCGCCAACTCTGACACTTCTGCCGAGCATAACCCTTGTGTCAATACCGCCGACTTTTGCAAAACGGAGATAACCGTCGGATGTTACCGAAGTGACAATCAGACCAACCTCATCCATATGGGCATCAAGCATAACCTTGTTTTTTGCGGGATTTTTTCCTTTTCTGAAAACAAGAAGGTTGCCGAGCGGATCAACGCTGTATTCGGCGTAACCCTTTATCTTTTCGATTATATAATCACGAACGGCATCCTCTCTTCCCGAAATTCCGGAAAGAGCGCAGAGTTCTTTTATTGTTTCAAGCATCTGCACCGCTCCTTTCGATGATATACGCCGCCATCAGCCGTGCCGTGCTCTCGATATCCTCAAGGTCGCAAACCTCAACCGCCGTGTGCATATTTCTCAGCGGAACGGATATAAGAGCGGTTTTCACGCCCTTGCCCGAGATCTGGATTTCATCGCAGTTCGTTCCCGTTCTGCCGCCCATAACCTCGCTCTGATGGGGGATGTTTTCTTTTTCTGCAATTTCGCTGAGCTTTTTGCTCATCGAGTAATCAAGTGACGGAGCATAACCAATCATTGCACCGCCGCCGAGAGCCGCATATTTTTCACCGCTCACTCCGGGCGCGCTTGCAAAGCTCACATCAACCGCAATCGCTTCGTCGGCATTTGCTCTGAAAGCCGCAGTCTGTGCGCCGCTTCCTCCCGTTTCTTCCTGAGAAGAAAAGCACACACTGATTTTACAGTCAAGCACCTTGCCTTCAAGAATTTCAAGGCATCTGAGAATTGCGGCAATACCCGCTCTGTCATCAATCGAAGGCGAAGAAACTCTGTTGCCCTCAAGGCGCAGATAATCGCCGTTAAAAGTGATTCTGTCGCCCAAAGAAACATATTTCAAAGCAGTTTCTCTGTCCATTCCGATATCAATTGCAATATCGTCAAATCCCTTTGCCTTGCCTGAATCATCGGGGGATGAAAGATGGGGCGGAGTTGATGTTATAACGCCGTAAAGCTTCTCTTTGCCGTGAACGGTAACTTCACTCGCCGCAAGCACTCTGATATCTGCACCGCCGCATTTTGCAACCTTGAGAAAACCGTCTTCATCAATTGCGTTAACAACAAGACCTATCTGGTCAAGGTGCGCGTCGAGCAGAATGTGCAAATCGCCGCTGCCTGTTGAACCGGTTACACTTCCGAGAGCATCAACTGAAACGGGCATATATTTTGAAAGAAGCTCCGAAGCAACCGCCGCCGCTTCATTTTCTGCGCCCGAAACACCTTTTGCGCTGCAGAGCTTTTCAAGCAGAACCGAAAGTTCAGAATAATTGTTCATTGTTTATCCTTTCAAAAAACGCAAGGGTGTGCCTTTGAAAAGCCCACCCCAATGCGAAATTATATTACTTTTATGCCGCCTTCGGGACGGATATTAAGAACATAGCAGGATTTTTCACCGAACACTGCGCAGATTTTTGTTTTGAATTCATCAAGCACATCAACGGGAACAAAAGCCTGAATCGTGCCCGCAAAACCGCCGCCGTGAACTCTCCATGCACCTTTGCCGTTGAGAATATCCTGACACATTGCAAGAGCAACGCTCACGGGCTGGCACGAAGGAGCTGCACAGGTATACACATTCTGATTGTACATATAAGATGATGCGCCGCTTTCAACAACAAGAGCCTTGAATGCTTCAAAATCGCCGTTGCCAAGAGCAACCGACTGCTTATCAACTCTTATGTTCTCATTGTAGAAATGCATTGCGCGAAGCACCGCTCTGTCGCCCGCGGAATCACGCACAACCGATATGTTCTTTTCAAATTCTTCTCTGTCAACATCACGAAGAACTGCCTTGCCGAATTTTGATGCAACATTTTCCATTTCACATCTTACAGCCGCATATTCATCTGTGAGGTCTGCGTGGTTCCCGCCTGTGTCAACAATGCAGAGTGCATGACCGCATGAACCGAAATCGAAATCGAGTTTATTTATTACAGGAACTGCAGGATCTTTGAAATCAATCATA
>JAZLBI010000177.1:0-31703 GCA_045613625.1 Acutalibacteraceae bacterium
TCTTTCCATTCTCAGATAAGAGCCTGCAGGTATTTCCATCGGGCAATCAAAGCTGAGTTTCATCATCGGATGAGGTGCATTTTCAATCAGTTCACCGTTTTCGTTTTTTAAGTTGTTAACCTTGACGGTAACCGGTTTAACGCCCTTCATCATTATCTCAAGCTCATCACCTTCAAAGAAACGGTTTCTCTGCGATGCATAAAGCACACCGTTTTCCCATTTCTCGGCAACAGCCGCAACATCCCATTCACGAACATAACCGCCGTTGTAGAAAATCTGCGCATCATCCATGGGAGTTGAAAAATAAAATCCCGTGCAATACTGACGGTTGCTTGCTCTTCTAACTTCGTCAATTATCCACTGTTCGGGAACATAATCAAAGGAAAATCCCGATTTTTCATATCCGTCAATTGCGCATCGGTATGCATTGACCGATACAGCTGTGTAATATGCAGACTTTGCTCTTCCTTCGATCTTAAAGCTGTTAATGCCCGCCTGAGCAAGCTTTGAAATATGCTCAATAAGGCACATATCCCGTGAATTCATTATGTATGTTCCCGTTTCATCCTGCTCAACGGGAAAATATTCACCGGGTCTCTTTTCTTCAAGAAGAGAATATCTCCAGCGACAAGGCTGAGCGCAGTCTCCCCTGTTTGAATCTCTGCCGGTCATATAATTTGAAAGCAAACATCTGCCCGAAAATGATACACACATTGCACCGTGAACAAACGATTCGATTTCAAGCTCTTTCGGCGTGTTGATTCTTATTTCTGCAATTTCGTCAAGCGAAAGTTCCCTTGCGGTAACAATTCTTTTTGCGCCGAGTTCATAAAATGCATTCGCCGCAGCGTAGTTTGTTATACCGGCCTGAGTTGAAATGTGAATTTCAACATCGGGAGCATATTTCTGAGCAAGCTTCATAACACCGATATCTGTAACTATCAGCGCATCAACACCGCTTTGCTTTGCATATTCAAGAAATGCAGGAAGTGCCGATATTTCGGAGTTACGGGGCACTGTGTTGCAGGTGAGATAAACTTTCACGTTTTTTGAATGTGCATAATCACAGGCTTTTTTCAGCTCTTCGCCGCCGAAACTTGCGGCAGCAGTTCGCATTCCAAAACTGTCTGAAGCAAGATAAACGGCATCGGCGCCGTATTCAATTGCAGCGTGAAGCCTTTCAGCATCGCCTGCGGGAGCAAGAAGTTCAGGTTTTAAATTTTGCAGCATAAAAAACTCCTATCGGTTGTTTGCGCGAAGAACCTCTCTGCCGTTTTCATCGTGTTCAGACTGAGTTCTTGCCATATATATTTTACCGAATTTATCGTGTCTGAAATAGTAATAGTTTGTGTCATCGGGGAAAAGTGCGGCGTGAATTGCGTCGTCACCGGGGTTGCAAATCGGTCCGGGAGGCAGACCAGGCTGAATATAGGTATCATAACTGTTTTCATACGAAACAGCTTCAAGCGTTGACACATTGGCCGCAACATATTTTGAGATATAATTTGCAGTTGAATCGCAGCCGAGAAGAGGCCATGAAACAGAATTGTCAAGTCTGTTGTGTATAACAGAAGAAACAAGGCCCATCTGTTCTTTGTTAGCTGCTTCTCGTTGGATTATTGAAGCGATAATAATGACCTCGTCTCTTGTGAGACCCAAGGCAACTCTTTGCGCTTCATATTCCTCGGTCCATTTGGATTCAGATGCTTCAAGAAATTTTCTGATTATGGTGTTCGCATCGCTTTTTTCATAAAATTCATAGGTTGAAGGATAGAGATAGCCTTCAAGTCTGAAAGTTCTGTCTGAATTATCAGGGATTTCATTAATATATGAATATTCAAAATCTGTTCCTTCAATGGATGCGAGCAACTGATCTTTTGAGCAAACTCCAAACTCTGCTATTTTATCAAACATCTGATATATGGTCCATCCTTCAGGGAACACAAGAGTAATTGTATCGGCAGTTTTTTGAGTTTCTTTGAATTCATTAAGATAGCCTTCAAGGCCGAGATTCTTCTGAACATAATATACTCCGCTGAGATAAACAGGATCAGCAGGCTTCTTTTCTTTGTTTATATTTTATACAAAATCAATAGCCTTATAATATACCTTGCAGAAAATCTTTTGTTTTACCAAGCCTTCATCGCTCAGGATATCAATAATGCTGTTTGTTGTTGCATCCTGAGGGATTGTTACTTTTACAACTTCTTCACTTCTGTTTAAAGCAAGAACATCGTTTATACAGGTTATCAGAACAGCAGAAAAAGCAGTTGTGAAAACAAAAACGATAATCCAGAATAAAGCAGATGCAGATGTGAAAATATTTTTCTTTGGTGATTCAGGCTCCGGTTGAGAATTGTTTTCTGTGTTATTCTGTGCAGGCTGAGGGCTTTTTCTCAAAGGTTTTCGATTCGAAAAATAAACCTCTCCTTTATATTGCGGAGTATGATCATCCTGAACAGGAGGTAAAGCATCGTCATCGATATGAACTTCAAATTTTTTTCTTGAACCGAAAGCGGGTGTCTGAGGAGCATTAACAGGTGTGTCGCTGTTAAAATAATCTTCATCTGAAATATGAACTTCAAACGGCTTTTTCTTTCCGTTCAGATTGTTGTTTTCGTTATTCACAAACAGAAGCCTCCTTTATTTTTGTTTTTCTCAAATACAGTTCACTCAGAACATAGTTAACGCATACGTCGTGTTCTTCAGCGGGAATTAATGTGCACTTACATCTTTCGTAGCATAATCCAACAGAAACAACAGGATTCTCTGAAAGAAATCTGTCGTAATATCCCCCGCCGTAGCCGATTCTGTTTCCGTAACAATCAAAACACAGACCGGGCACAACACAAACAGTTTCTGCGAAATCAGTAATATTATCCGTGCGGTTTTCATCAACCGTAAGAATACCGAATCTGCCTTTTTTTAATTCATCAACAGAATGAATTTCATAAAAAACCATATTTTTTTCGTTGCAAACAGGCACGGCAACTCTCTTTTGGTTTTTTAGCAAATAATCAATAAGATTCAATGTGTTAATTTCAGAGCCGAAAGAAACATAAATCAGATACAGCTCATAATTCATCAGTTCAGAATTGATAAATCCGGTCAGAATACATTCATCAAAGTAAAATTTTTCGTTTTCATTCAATGAATTTCTGATGTTTTTATATAATTTTCTGATATTTTTTTTCATTATGAACATTGAAGTGTTGATTTGAGTTTATCTGAAACATTTTTTCCTTTGATTGCCGAAACAATTTCAAGCCCGAAATTAACAGCGCTTCCCATACCCTTGGCAGTGATTATGTTTCTGTCACAGCATACGAATTCATCGGCAATTTCAGCTCCGATAAGCTCGTTTTCAAATCCGGGGAAGCAAATTGCTTTACAGCCTTTAAGAAGACCTTTTCGCCCGAGAATCATCGGTGCGGCGCAGATTGCACAAATAAAAAGATCATTTTTGCTGCAATAATCTATAAAGTCATTAACGGTATTGTTGGCCATAAGATTTGTTGTTCCAGGCATTCCGCCCGGAAGAATTATGCCTGTTAAATCATCGCTGATTTTTATATCTGAATCAGTTTTATCGCAGATAAATTTCATTCCGTGCGACCCGCATATAACATCAGACCCGATTCCGACGCTTTCGATTTTAATCCCCGCGCGCCTTATAACATCAAGGGTTGCAACAGCCTCAACTTCTTCGAATCCGTCTGCAAAGAACATATAGAACATAAATTTATTCCTTCCTTAATCAAGTGTAAGACCGAGATACGCATTGTTAATTCCTGAAATATTATCTTCAGCTTTTGGGTTAACCGCAAGTATCATTCCATGATCGACAATCTCAGTTTTTTGTGTAGAGATATCAAAATCATACGGCAAATTCACAATAATTTTTTCGACAAAAGGATATAGCGTGATTATGCGGGATAATTCATTGAAGAAAACGTCTGTAAAGGCGTTTTCCTTGACGGATATTTCGCGCTCGGACACGCTGTAAAGCATATAACCTTTACGGCTTATTGCGACTTTTCCGCCGTAGTGAATAGTATGCCTGAACGCAAAATCAACAGCTGAATTATTCCATTTAAAGTAATTATACCCTGAAAGAGCTCTGTTTCTCAAATCAGCTTTTTGGGAAACATCTTCGAGCGCTGTGGAGCTCTGTGATTTGATTTCATCACGGTTTAAATATATGATTTTATTTTTAAATATGGTCTTATAACCGAATTTTTCGTAATAACCGTATAACGATTTTTCGGCAGGTAACAGACAGATATAATCAAAACCACGCATTATTGCCGTTTCTTTTGCAAATTCAAGCAACAGGGACATATATCCCCTTCCTCTGTATTCGTTTAACGTGCAGGCGGCATAGAGATAATATGACGGATACAGCTTTCCGTTTATATGCATCTCGCCCTCAAGAAGAAAAAGCATTGACGCGATTTTACCGTTCTCTTCAAATACAAGCGTGTTTTGAGGCTTGTAATGAGCATTGATAAAAAACATTATATCAGACTCACTGTCTTCGAATGCTTCGCACCAGAGTGTGATTATATCTTTTAAATCTTTTGTTTCTGAATATCTTATCATATTTTAAATGTTGAGAGATTTAAGAACAGCATCAAGAACCGCTTCTGAGATAATCTCAATCGGCAACGGTTCGCCGTCTTTGCTGCATTTGATTCTGTGCCATCCGAGCTTGCAGCATGCATAATCAGCCGCCTCACGGCAACTGTTGAGATAGTCAACATTCTTTTCGTGAATATCTTTTTTTGATTCATCGCCGTTATATCTTCCGGTCATAAGTTTCTGAGAAACCTCGATAGGCATATCAAGATAAATAACGGCATCCGGCTTTGGAATGCCCATTTTGTTATATTCAAAATCTTCAAGCCAAGCGAGATATGATTCCCAATCTTTTTTATCGGTTTTAGTCAACTGATGGTAGGCGTTGGAGGTTGTGTATCTGTCAGCAAGAAAAACTTCTCCGTTTAAATATTCATTTTTCCAATAGCAGTTATAACTGACAAATCTGTCAACCGCAAAGAAGGCTGATGCGGCATAAGCATTTACATCCTCGGGCTTATTACCGAATCTTCCTGCAAGATACATTTTTACGGGCTCACAGGCGGGATCGTCATAATTCGGAAGCTTTATAAAATTGACTTTTATACCCATTTCGGAAAGCTTGTCCTTAAGAAGATTTTCCTGAGTTGATTTACCGCTTCCGTCAAGGCCTTCGATTACAATAAGTTTTCCTCTCATACTTCCTCCATTTTACTCCATAATTATTAACATTATATCAACAAAAAATGTATATTTCAAGTACAAAGCATAACATTTTATATAATCGTAATAAAACGGAGCAATGAACAGAATCATTACTCCGCAGGAAATCAAATTAAAACAGGCTGAATTTGTTTGCCGATCATTGCATTAAACATTGTGTCATATGTTTTTTCAAAATCGGCCACAACAGAACACGGTTTGTTTACGCTGTCATCCTGATTCATCGGAACGAAAAAGATATTTCTTGAATTCATAAGCTTGCCGATATTATAGGCGGATGTTGAAAGCGCATCATTTGTTGAAACGGCAATAACAAGAGGTCTTCCGTTTCTTAAATGGGCTTTGGCGGCCATTGTGACGGGCGTATCGCATATTCCGCTTGCAAGTTTAGCAAGAGTGTTACCGGTACACGGTTCGATAACAAGAATATCAAGAAGTTTTTTGGGGCCTATTGGTTCGGCTTGAGGTATTGTTGAAATGATTTTTTTGCCGCATATTTTCTCAATCTTTTCAATGTGGTCGGATGCTTTGCCGAACCTTGTATCTGTTGAATATGCATTAAAAGACATAACGGGGATTACTTCAATCCCCTTCTCTGTTAAAAATTCAATTTGTTTGATTGCTTTGTCAAAGGTACAGAATGAACCGCACATTGCAAAGCCTGCTGTTATCTTATTCATCAAACTCCTCCCTGATAATATTAAGAATACCGTCCGCAATAATCTTACCAGCCGATTTCGGTGCCACTTTGCCGGGTAAAGACGGGCATTGAATTGCTTTTATTTCCAACTCGTATGCAGCGGTAAAATCAACACCGAAGGGTGAAGATGAAACATCTATAACAAGGCAGTCTTTTTTCAGATTTTTCAGTATTTCTTTATCTATTACAAGCGACGGAACCGTGTTGATAACTATATCGTATTCATTGGCAATTTTGTGAAAACGATTGATGCGGCATCCCTTCATTTTTTTTGTTTCCGCAATTGCCAAATCGCCGTTCTTTCGTGCACAAACCGTAACATCCGCACCTAATGAACTAAGTGTATCAGCTGTTATTCTTGCAACTCGGCCATACCCGAAAACTGCGCATCTGCTTGAAAAAACAGTGTAGTCAATATTATCAATTACGGATTTGATTATCCCCTGAACGGTTGGCACCGTGTTCATAACCGTAACATCTTCTCTTTTGAAATAATCATATACATATGCGTTTTTATTTCTGATTTTTGTTTCCGTTCCTTTGCTTATCATGCCGGCAAAAACAGCTTGTTCCGGCTTAATACTATTAACAATATCGTCTGTTGCAATGTTCAAGGAAGCAACGGAATAAATATATTTGCCGTCTTTGCTGACAGGCAATGGCAAAACAACGGCATCAAAATTTTTGATTTCATTTTTTATATTTGAAATTTTATTTTTGTTGTTTTCGGGTAACCCGTAAACAGAAACCTCAAAACCGAGCGACTCAAGGTAATCTGCCATATATATCTGGCGGCTGTCACCGCCGATAATTAAAAAGCTGTTTATTTTATTCAAATTTACACCTCCCGGTAATGTCATTTTATGAAAAAACATTTCAGAGGTTACATACGACAGATAATTTATAATATTATTTAAAAATTGACTTTATTTTTTTTATACAATGTTATATAATAGAAACGATAAACTGAAAGGAAGAAAATTTATGTTTGAAATAGATGCTTTGTTAAAAAAAGTTAAGCGGATTCATTTTATCGGCATCGGCGGTTCCGGTATGTGCCCTCTTGCCGAAATACTTCATAAAGAAGGATACGAACTCAGCGGCTCAGATAACAATGAAACAGACACGCTTGCAAGAATCCGTTCTCTCGGAATACCGGTTGTTATGGGTCAGAAGGCAGAAAACATTGAAGGCGCTGAAATGATAATTTATACTGCCGCTCTTTTGCCTGATAATCCCGAACTTGTTGCAGCAAAAGCATCGGGTATTCCAACGTTTGAAAGAAGCAAATTGCTTGGTGCAGTAACAAGAATATACCCCAACAGTATTTGCATCAGCGGCACTCACGGCAAAACAACTGCATGTTCAATGCTCACTCAGGTTCTTATCGAAGCGGAATTCGATCCGACGGCGGTTATCGGAGGCAAGCTTCCTCTTACGGGTTCAAACGGAATTGTCGGCCACAGCGAGCATATGGTTTGTGAAGCTTGCGAATTTGTTGACACTTTTCTTGATTTATCTCCCGATATTGCTGTGATTCTGAATGTTGATGAAGATCACCTTGATTATTTCAAAACATTCGATAACCTGAAAAAATCATTTACAAAATTTGCTTCAATGGCAACAAAAATGATTATATATAACGGCGATGATCTCAACACGAAGGATACGGTTGTTCCTGCTGTTGAAATCAGCGGTAAACCCGTAATAACATTCGGTCTTGATGACGGAAACAATTATCAGGCGGTAAATGTTGAGAATAAAAACGAATTTGCATCTTTTGAGCTTATCAGATACGGCGAAAACCTCGGTAAAGTTACTCTCGGAATTCCCGGAAAACATCATGTTTACAACGCTCTTGCGGTCATAGCATCGGCGATGGAATCGGGTGTTCCTTTTGAAGATTGTGTAAAAGGTATTGCTCATTTCAAAGGCGCAGGAAGACGCTTCGAAATTCTCGGCGAAATTGACGGAATAACGATTGCCGATGATTATGCTCATCACCCCAAAGAGCTTGAAGTTACACTTAAGACCGCCATGAATATGGGATACAACAAAGTGTGGGCGATATTTCAACCGTTCACATATTCAAGAACTGCAATTCTGTTTGATGAATTTGTTCGTGTGCTCAAAATTCCCGATAAATGTATTATGACTGAAATTATGGGCTCCAGAGAGGTCAACACATATGATATATATACCTCTCAGCTTGCAGAAAAAATCCCCGGAAGTGTTTGGTTCAACACTTTTGATGAAGTTGCAGAATTCGCCGTTGATAACGCACAAAAAGGCGATCTGATAATAACACTCGGTTGCGGAGATATATATAAAGCGGCAAAAATAATAATAAAAAAGTTAAAAGAAAGGCAGTGATAACTTATGAAATACAGCATTAACAAAACCAATTTCAACGATTTCTCAGTTTACGAAATCAACAAACTTGAAGGAAGAGGTTATTCAATCCCCTATTCAGCCATTGAGACTCTTAAGAAAACTTCATTTAAAAAAGAAAGAACTTCTTCTGATATCGTAAAAGTTTTATCAGGAAAATGGCAGTTCAGATATTATCAGAGCAACAAAGAGCTTCCTGATGTTATTGATACCGAAAAAGTTGGTTTCGACACCGTGAAAATTCCCTCAACATGGCAGAGAACAGGCTATGATGCACCCGCATATATTAACTGCCCTTATGCGTTTGATGATGTGCCTCCCTATGTTCCTTATGAACAGCCTGTCGGTGTTTACAGAAAAACTTTTGATGTTGAGTCAACCGATAAAACATTCATAATTTCATTTCTCGGCGTTATTTCCTGCCTTGATTTATATATAAACGGTGAGTTTGTCGGATACAGCGAAGGCGCACATAACACTGCAGAATTTGATATCACAAAATATATTGTTGAAGGCGAAAATGAGCTTCTTGCAGTTGTTCATAAATGGTCAAACGGAACATTCCTTGAATGTCAGGATATGTTCAGAGAAAACGGTATTTTCAGAGATGTTCTTCTTTATGAAATGCCCGCAACATATATAAATGATGTATATTACAGAACAAAAGAAACATCAAAAGGCTGGAACCTTGGTGTTAATATCGCTGTTGAAGGTATCACAGACGGTCATACTCTTCAGGTTGAAATTTATAACAGCAAAAATAAACTCATAGCAAAAAAATCAGTTGATGCATCCTCAGAAGCGATTATTGATTTTTCTTCACTTGATGTTATAAGTTGGAATGCAGAAATACCAACACTTTATACAGCATATCTCACTCTTTATGACGGCGATAAAGAAGTTATGTCAATCCGTAACTATATTGGTTTCAAAACAGTAAAAATCAAAAAAGATATTTTCACTGTCAACGGCAAAAAAATCAAAATCAAGGGTGTTAATCATCACGATACACATTATAAAAACGGCTATGTTATGAGCTATGATGATATTGAAAAAGATATTAAGCTTATGAAATCGCTTAATGTCAACTCTGTCAGAACATCGCACTATCCTCCTGATCCTCAGTTTATTGTTCTTTGCGATATGTACGGTCTTTATGTTGTTGATGAAGCTGATATTGAAACCCACGGTTGCGCTTGCGAGCCTCATGACAACTTTGATCTTATCAGTCATAATCCCGAATGGGCTCCCAGATATCTTGACAGAGTGAAGAGAATGTATCTTCGCGACAGAAGCCGTGCGGGTATTATTATGTGGTCGCTCGGAAACGAAGCGGGCGGTTATGCTTGCCAGGATGTTTGCTATGAATATCTTCACGATGTCTGCCCTGAAATTCCTGTTCATTATGAAGGCGTCGTCCGAAACGAAAGACACTCATATGATGTTGTTTCTGAGATGTATACCGACCATAATGATGTTGAAAAAACAGGCAAACACACTCGCGGAAAGAAATACACACCAAAACCCTTCTTCCTTTGCGAATATGCTCACGCAATGGGTGTTGGCCCCGGCGGACTTGAAGAATACTGGAAACTTTTCTATAAATACGATAACCTTATGGGCGGCTGTATCTGGGAATGGGCAGACCATGCAGTATATCATCCCAACGGAAAGCTCAAATTCACATACGGCGGCGATCACGGTGAATGGCGTCACGACGGCTGCTTCTGCGTTGACGGTCTTCTTTATCCTGACAGAAGGCTTCACACCGGCGCAAAACAGATGAAGAATGTTTACAGACCCGTAAGAGCATCATATGAGAACGGTGCAATAACATTCCTTAACACCAACAGATTCAGAAACACTTCATATCTTACCGCTGTTTGGGAGCTTGTTAAAAACGGCAATATTCTTCTTGAGGCCGATGAAATTATTCTTGATATTGAACCCGAATCAACTCTTGAAAATAAAGTTGATTTAAAAATCCCCAAGGATGATTGTGATTGTCACCTCAATATCTATTATTATGACGGTGATACCGAAATTGCTTTTGAACAGATTGCTCTTAAGGAAGAATATGAGTTCGAAAAAGAAAAATCAAAAGCAAAGCTTGCTCTCACAAGCGACGGTCAGAATAGCGTTATCGGATTCGAAAACGGAAGTGTTACATTCTCAAATGAAACCGGTATGCTTGAAAGCTATATTTCAGGCGGTAAGGAGCTTATTAATGACTCCCCCGCTTTTGCAAAAGGTTTTGTTCCCAACATATACAGAGCGTTCCTTGATAACGATCCCAGACACAGAGATGACTGGATAGACGCGGGATATGACGATTATAAATGCAACTGTGTTGATTTCGAAATAGAACTCGAAAAAGACAAAGCTGAAGTTGAAGTTACTTATCGTCTGAAGAGCAAGAAAACTCTTCTTCCTCTTGCAACCGTAAAACTTGAATACAATATATATTCAAACGGCATAATTAAGGTTGAAGCAAAGCTCAACACAATTGCAAAGAGAAAGGTTGCGGCGAATATTCCGAGATTTGGTCTCACGCTTGAAATGCCCAAGGAATTCAGAAACATTGAATATTACGGTATGGGTCCTGATGAAAACCTCAGCGATATGTATGCTCAGTCTATTGTCGGTGTATATAACACAACAGTTGAGGAGATGGATGAACCCTATATCAGACCTCAGGATTCCGGCAACAGAACAAAGGTAAGATATCTTGCTGTAACCGATAATGACGGAGCCGGCATCAAGTTTGCTTTTGATGATGAATATTTCAACTTCAACGCAAGAGCTTATTCGCAGAAGCTTCTCAATGATGCAAAGCATCAGGAAGATCTTCACGATGAAAACACAACCGTTATCAACATTGACGGCTTCACCAGAGGAACAGGTACAGGCAGCTGCGGACCTGATGTTCTTCCTCAGTTTGTTGTTGACGGCAGAAAAGAGCTTGAATTCAGCTTCTATATGATGCCTGTCAGCAAATAAAAACTTAACGGTGTAACTCAAAATGAGTTACACCGTTTTTTTAGTGTTATATGAAGATGAAATTTTCTTATTTTTTAATCGGACGACTTTTCGCTTTCTTGCTTCTGAGTTTCTTTCTCGTGTTCTTTATTTGCTTTTTTGTTTGCTCCTACAGTTCCGATAACTGCAATCGAAAGCAAAACTGCCAGACCACCCGCAGCAGTAATCATCTGATACTTTTTGCCTTGTGATGATGTGATTTGAGCGTGAGCTGTTGTGTCTTTTATTGTTGTATTTTCTTCAACAGGCTCGCTTTTAGCAGCATTTGTTTCAATTACGGTAATATAAACTTCTTTTTCAACGATTTTTACTGATGTTTTCGGTTTCTTTGTTGTTTTGGGAGTTTCCCTGCGTGTTGTTGATTTTGTAGTTTTCTTTTGAGTTGTAGTTTCATCATAAAAAAGAAAATCAAGGAACCCCAAAGAGTCATCATCGTTTTTCTTGGTTGTTTTATCTGATTTTACAGTTTCCGAAGCGGTTGATTTTTCAGCTTTTGTTGTTGTGGGTTTTACGGTTGAAGGTTCATAATATTCATATATATAATCATTGTCTGAAGTTTTATTTTCAATTTTGAAATCATATATGTTTGAATATGAACCATTTGAATCAATAAATCTGACTTTTCCGTTTATATTATCGGGAATTCCGTGCTTGAAACCAACTCTCACTTCACACGAAGCACCTTGTGTAATATCAATCTGCATTGCGCCCTCAACCCTGTATTTTTCTGAATCATAATTTTCATAAGTTGATGAAGTGAATGTATATGATTCGGAGTCATCAATGCATAATGAAACACCGGCTTTTGTGTTATCGGGAAGAAGATTGGGATCGGTAAAATTGAAATAAAGATATAAATTATTTTCATCAACGAACCACATATATGAACCGAATTCAACTTCGTTGTTGCTTTCTCCGCTAGAAAAAACAATGGCAGAATCGGCATTTTCCCATTCAAAGCCGTCAACTGTTCCGTCAATTTTAAATGAAAACGCCGTAACCGCAAAACTGATCACTAAAATTATAACTAATAAAGCCGAAAAATACCGTTTCATACTGATCACCGTGATATGTTTATTTGCTTGACAAAGAATGATATTCGTGATAATATCAAACAAATGTTAAATGCAGCTGTGGCGGAATTGGCAGACGCGCCAGATTTAGGATCTGGTATCTTTGATGTGCAGGTTCAAGCCCTGTCAGCTGCACCAAAATCAAGCAATGCAATTAGATTTGCATTGCTTTTTATTATATGATAATCGACAGAATTAGTCAATATTTTTGCATAATCATCAAAAAAAGACTGACGCATCATAAAGGTGTGTCAGTCTTAATTTTATGCTGTGTTTTCTTTCTCTTTTATTACTTTAACGATACTGTCAACATATTTTCTGCATTGTTCATCCGACACAGCTTCTGCCATTACCCTGATAACGGGTTCGGTGCCCGATTCCCTTACAAGTATTCTGCCGGATGTCTTGAGTTCTTCTTCGGCTTTTTTCACGGCTGAAATAACATCTGCATCGTTCATTATTCTTGATTTATCATCAACTTTTACATTAACAAGATATTGCGGAAACATTCTGAATCCGTCATAAAGCTTACTTGCAGACAAATTCTTTGCAATCATAATCTCCATAATTTTCAGACTTGTTAAAATACCGTCGCCTGTTGTTGCATATTTTGAAAAAATAATGTGTCCTGATTCTTCACCGCCGAGCTTGTTGTTGTTTTGATTCATATATTCATAAACATATTTATCTCCGACGGCTGTTTTTGCATAGTTTATTTCGCATTCGTCAAAAGCTTTATATAAACCGTAGTTTGACATAACGGTTGTCACAACCGTGTTGTTCTGCAAAAGCCCTTTGTCTTTCATATATCGTGCGCAGATATAAAGAATGTGATCACCTGTAAGAACATTGCCTTTTTCATCAACACAAAGGCATCTGTCTGCGTCGCCGTCATAGGCAAAACCGATGTCAAGCTTGTTTTCAACAACAAAGTTCTGAAGTTTTTCTATATGTGTTGAACCTGCATCAAGATTAATGTTCACTCCGTTCGGCTCGGCGTTTATAACACAGGTTGTTGCACCGAGGGCATCAAAAACGGTTTTGGCGATGCTCCACGCGCTTCCGTTTGCACAGTCAAGACCTATTTTTTTGCCTTTGAACGAAAACAAACCAAGCGATATCAGATAACCGACATAACGATTTCTTCCCGAAATATAATCGAATGTTTTTCCAATTTTTTCTTTCTGAGCAAACGGAATTTCATTGCTGTTCAATCCGGAGAAATTAAGCTTACCGTCAATATAATTTTCGATTTTGTCTGTTGTTTCTTCGTTCATTTTTTCGCCATCTGAATTAATCAGCTTGATTCCGTTATCGTAAAACGGATTATGACTTGCCGAAATCATAATTCCGCAATCAAAACCGTCTGTTTTGGTTATATAAGCAACGGATGGTGTTGTTGTGACGTGAAGCATATATGCATCTGCGCCTGATGCTGTCAGACCTGCAATAAGTGCATATTCAAACATATAGCTTGATAATCTTGTATCTTTTCCGATAACAATTTTTGCTTTTTTGTTATTTTTGCGCTCTTTATTCTGTTCGTTAAAATACCAGCCAAGAAATCTTCCGACCTTATATGCGTGGTCTGCTGTAAGGTTTATATTCGCTTCTCCGCGAAAGCCGTCTGTTCCGAAATATTTACCCATAAAACACCCCATCAATATTTTTTTACAGTGATGCCGCCTGATTTATAAATACTTTCGCTTTGAACAATTCCTCTGACGCTTGAAAGCGGGTATATATTTGAATTCCTTTCTATTATCGTGCCCGGATTTAAAACGCTGTTACAACCTATCTCAACATAATCTCCGAGAAAAGCTCCGCATTTCTTCAATCTGGTTTCTATTTTTCTGTTGCTTGTATTAATCGTTACCAAACTTTTATCTGATTTTACATTTGAAGTTATCGAACCTGCTCCCATATGGGATTTGTAGCCGAGACTGCTGTCGCCAACATAGTTATAATGAGGAGTCTGAACTTCATCAAATAATATGGCGTTTTTTATCTCAACGGAATTTCCGACAACACATCTTTTGCCGATTAATGCAGAACCTCTGATAAATGCGCAATGTCTAACTTCGCTTTTTTCGCCTATAATACACGGCGCACCGATAAAAGCAGTGGGTGCAATAACCGCAGTTATATGCACCCACAAACAATCCGAAATTTCTCTGTATTCCGATTTATCGAGAGTATTGCCGAGGTTGATTATCATATTCTTTATGCCCGGGAGCGCTTCCCAGGGGTATTCAAACCGTGATAAATAATCAGCCGCAGCAGTATGCGATAAATCAAATAACTCTTTAATTCTGAACATCGATTCAACTCATTTCAATCATAATTATATGTGTATTATATGATAAATCAGAGCTGAATATTAATTTAATCAATCAAAAAGATATGCTCTTGTTTCATAAGGTCTTGTAACAAATCCGTTATCTGTTATTGCGTTATCTTTGTAGTTGCAAAGAACTTCCTTGCCTTTGTTTAAATCATAGCCTGAAGGAGCTTTGAATTTAACAGCTTTTTCGGAATAGGAACAGATAACAAGAAGCTTCTTGCCTTCGTATGTTCTTTCAAAAACATATATATCCTTGCTTGATTTGTAATACTCTTTGTATGCGCCGTAAACAGCAACAGGATTTTCCTTGCGGAATTTAATCAAAGCCTTATAATGGTTGAATATTGAATCGGGATTTGCCATTTCGGCTTTTGCATTGATACCCTCTTTATATTTCGGGTTAACAGGCATCCATGGCGTGCCTGTTGTAAAGCCTGCATTTTCGCTGTCATCCCATTGAACGGGAGTTCTTGCGTTGCCTCTGCTGCTTGTTTTGAGGCGTTCCTGAGTTTTTTCTTCAGAGAAGCCGAACATACGGAGTGTTTTATAGTTGTTAACAGCAAAAATATCCTGATAATCTTCAACATTGGGTAAATCAATATTTACCATACCGATTTCCTGACCCTGATAAATAAACGGTGTGCCGCACTGAAGCATATAAGAGTTAGCAATTGTTTTAGCGCTTTCTTCTCTGTATTTTACACTTCCGTAGCGGTTAATAATTCTGGGATGGTCGTGATTTTCCATATAGAGAGCATTCCAGCTCTTGCCGTAAAGACCTGTCTGCCATGTTGAGAACGCCTTTTTGAGTGTTTTGAGCTTGAACGGGAATGAAAGGCAATCCATAAACAGGCAGTCTGCGCCCATATGCTGAAAATGGAACATCATATCAAGTTCCTGAGCAGGGCCTTCTTTTATGTATTTAAGAGCTTTCTTGACTGTCATCATAGGAGCTTCGCCAACAACGAAACAGTCGTAATTATTAAGCACCTGACGGAATTCAGTGAGATACTGATGAATGTTAGGTCCATCTGCATAATGTTCCATGCCGCAAGCCTGAGGGATCGGGAAGCCTGCAGGAAGCCCCTTGCGCTTTGACACAAAAGTTATAACATCTTCTCTGAAGCCGTCAACACCCATGTCAAGCCAGAATTTCATTATATCCTTAACTTCTTCGCGTACTTCGGGATTATCCATATTAAGGTCAGGCTGCTTCTTTGAGAAAAGATGAAGATAATACTGACCGTTTTCTTTGTTGTATTCCCATGCTTTTCCTTCAAAAAGAGATGACCAGTTATTAGGAAGCTTTTTGCCGCCTTTTTTACCGTCACGCCAGAAATAATAATCGTGATACTTGCTGTTTTTATCAACGCCCTTTTTGAACCATTCGTGTTCATCTGAGGTATGGTTAACAACAAGATCCATAATAACTTTCATACCTCTTGCGTGCGCTTCATCAAGCACCTTCTTGAAAAGCTCATTATCGCCGTAATCCGGAGAAATATTTTTATAATCTGAAATATCATAACCGAAATCTGCGTTGGGTGAACAATAAAGAGGCGAAAACCAAATGCAAGTTATTCCGAGTTCTTTTAAATAATCAAGCTTTGAAAGAACACCTTCAAGGTCGCCTATACCGTCGCCGTTGCCGTCGCAGAATGAACGGGGCCAGATCTGATAACACACCGCATCTTTATACCACTGAGTTTTTTTCATTGTATAATCCCCTTTCGGATTTTTCTTCAACATCAATTATAACAAAGGGTGACAGATTTAACAATAGAAAATTAATAATATTTATAATTGTATTATAAATTTTTCTTTGATATAATATCAAGAAAGGCAGGTGCTTTAATATGCATAATTTTTTTGTGAACAGCAATAACAGAAAGAATAATCAATATTTTATCACAGGATCCGATTTCAATCATATAAAAAATGTTCTCAGAATGACTGAAGAAGATGTTTTTCTTGTAAGTGAAAACGGGAAAAGCAGTTTATGCCGTATTGAAGCGTTTGAAGGAGACTGCGTTATCGCTGAAATAATTGAAGAAAATTTTCAGGATACAAGTCTGCCTGCAAAAATTTATCTGTTTCAAGGATTGCCCAAAAGCGATAAAATGGAGCTTATAATTCAAAAAGCTGTTGAACTCGGTGTGGAGGGAATTATTCCTGTTGAAATGAACCGCTGTGTCGTTAAACTTGATGACAAAAAGAAAAAAAGTAAGGTTGCAAGATGGCAATCGATATCTGAAAGTGCGGCAAAACAGAGCAAAAGAACAGTTATTCCCGAAGTTTTTGATGTGATGTCATATAAACAGGCAATCAAAAAAGCATCTGAAATGGATTTGTTTATAATTCCTTATGAAAACAAAAACGGTATGAAGGCAACTGCAGATGCTTTATCAGAAATAAAGTCCGGTCATTCTGTGGGTATTCTTATCGGGCCTGAAGGCGGGTTTGAAGAAAGCGAAATTGAATCTGCCGTAAACGAAGGCGGAAAAACAGTTTCACTCGGAAAAAGAATTCTCAGAACAGAAACAGCCGCAATAACAGCGGTCGGAATGTGTATGCTGTATATTGAAATGAATATAAACGGTGAAGAATAATGAAAAAACTACCCGAAGAATTTGTAAACAGAATGAAATCGCTTCTCGGCAATGAATATGATTTGTTCGTTGATGCATTAAACAATGAGCCGATAAGAGGGTTCCGTGTTAATACAGATAAAATATCCGATGAAGATTTCAGCAAAATAAATGTTTTTTCAAATGATAAAATCCCTTATGTTGAAAACGGATATTATTTCAGTTATGACGGAATCGGTAACCACCCGTATCATCATGCAGGAATGATATATGTTCAGGAGCCGGGAGCAATGGCTCCCGCAGAGTGCATTGACATAAATCCGGAATGGGTTATTCTTGATATGTGTGCGGCGCCCGGCGGGAAGAGCACGCAGTTAAAAAACAAGCTCGGCGAAAACGGAATACTTGTTTCAAATGAAATAATTCCTTTAAGATGCAAGATTCTGACTGGTAACATCGAGCGGCTCGGTCTGAAAAACTGCATCACAACCTGTATGGATACCGGTAAGCTTGCAAGTTTATATCCCAATACATTTAACCTTATTATGGTTGATGCTCCTTGCTCAGGCGAAGGTATGTTCCGAAAGGATGACACAGCTATTGATGAATGGAGCGCAGAGAACGTTCGCAAATGCGCTTTAAGGCAATCCGAAATTCTCGAAAACGCTGTTTTTATGCTCAAAGACGGCGGATATATCATTTACGCAACCTGCACGTTTTCACTTGAAGAAAACGAAATGATAATTGATGAGCTCCTTCAGAAGCATCCTGAATTTGAAATAATTCCCGTGAAAAAATCTGTTGCGGATTTCACGGCAGACGGTATACATTTTGACGGATGTAAATGCGGAAACATAAACTATGCTAGAAGATTTTATCCGCATATAAGCAAAGGTGAAGGTCAGTTTATGGCTGTTCTCCATAATAAAAATGTTGAATTCAACAGTAACAACACTGCAAATCAAAAAAAAGAAAAAATCGATAAAACCGTTACCGATTTTCTTGACGATACACTTATCGGATATGATAAAAACAAAGTTGTTATGTATAACGAAAACCCCGTTTATTTTACAACTGATTTTGAAGTTAAAAAAGGCACAGCTTTTTCATGCGGTGTTACAATCGGAGAGATAAGAAAAAATTACATACTCCCCCATCACCAGTTTTTTATGGCAATGGGCAGTTCGTTTAAAAGAAAAATTAATCTTTCTGTCGATGATGAAGATATAAAAAAATATCTTCACGGTGAAGAGATAACTGTTGACTGTGAAAACGGTTGGGCTGTTGTAACTGTTGACGGATGTTCGGTTGGCGGCGCAAAAGTTGTTTCGGGTAAGGCTAAAAATCATTACCCTAAAGGTCTCAGAACAAAATAAAAGAAAGGAAGTTTCATCAGGTGAATTCTTCGTTCACGAAAGGTCTGTCGCACGGCGTACCCATTGCACTAGGATATTTTTCGGTTTCATTCGGATTCGGAATAATGGCCGTTCAATCAGGTCTTGAAGCAATTCAGGCTATAATCATATCTTTTACAAATCTGACATCGGCTGGTCAGGCGGCGGGCGTGGCAATAATTGCGGCAGGCGGAACCCTTGTTGAAATGGCGCTTACCCAACTTGTTATAAATCTGCGTTATTCTTTAATGGGGCTTTCGCTTTCACAAAAACTATCCGATAAATTCACAACACCCCACAGAATGATAGCATCGTTCGGAATAACCGATGAAATTTTTGCTGTTGCATCTTCGCAGAAAGAGCCGGTTGTTCCTTCGTATATGTACGGGCTTATTCTTATTTCCGCTGCAGGATGGACAGGCGGAACGGCAGCGGGTGCATTGGCGGGGCTTGGGTTACCTGAAGCGATAACCGCCGCAATGGGCATATTGCTTTACGGAATGTTTATTGCGATAATTATCCCCGCGGCAAGAGCGAGCCGAAAAGATCTTATCGTTATTCTTCTTGCCGCAGTTTTCAGTATTGCCTGTAAATTTTTACTCCCGTCTCTTTCTTCGGGCTTTGCTATTATAATCAGCGCTGTTCTTGCTGCAGTTATCGGTGCTCTTCTTTTTCCGATTGAGATAGCAGAAAAGGAGGGCGATGAATAATGACTATGGTATTATACATTGCTGTTATGGCAGGAATAACATATCTTATCAGAATGATTCCGTTTACGCTTTTCAAGCGAAAAATCAAATCTAGATTTTTTCAAAGCGTTCTGTACTACATACCCTATGCAGTTCTCAGCGCAATGACATTCCCTGCGATTTTTTATTCAACTTCAAACACCGTTACTGCTGTTGTCGGAACGATCGTTGCTGTTGTTCTTGCATATTTCAGATTACCGCTTACCGTTGTTGCCCTTTCAGCTTGCGGTGCAGCACTTGTGACAGGATTTATAATGTAAAAAAAGCTTACCGTCATAACAGCGGTAAGCTTTTTGCTTTATACAAGAGGAATTGTGTAATTATAGTCTGTGTACCATACGCCTGCGGAATAGCTTCTCGGGCGGATTTCAACTCTGTCATCATAAACTTCAAACTGGCATCCGGTGCCGTTTGCCACTCTGCCCCTGATTGTAAGATACATATACTGAGGAAGATTAATGCTGTGGAATGAACCGTCGGATTCAACGGTTGTGTATCCGTAAATATCTTTCTGATTTTCCTTGACAAATCCGCTGTGAATATGTCCTGTGATATAGAACACATTCTTGTGCTTTTTCAGAATTGCTTCAACAGCAGCAGACTGGTCACCGATGCCGCCGTCATCAGGCTCGGGTTCTTCATCGCCCCAAGTTTCAGGAAGACCGTGGGACTGATTAAGAGGCCAATGACAAATAACAAATATGGGAAGATTATCTTCGGCAGCCTTGGCCATTTCAGCATCAAGCCATGCAAGTTGAGCATCGCTCATATACATTGATGTTCTGTCGTTCTCGCTTGCAAGAACAATGAATGTGTATCCGTTAATCTTGGTTGAATAATATTCATTTTCAATTTCTCTGCCGGTAATTTCCTGAGAATATTTAAGAAAATAATCTCTCGCAAGATTATAACCTTCATCTTCGGTCCATGTATCGTGGTTGCCCTGAGCAAGAATAATATTCTTTGCAGGATTATATCTTGAGAAAGCATCTGCAAGATTCTCCCATTCTTCTGCAAGACCGTGGTCGGTAAGGTCACCTGTACAAACGAGAGCGTCCAAGGGGTATTCAGCCTCTTCCATATCCTGAAGCCCGAAACGAAGAACATAATTGCGAAGAAATTCATCTGTCATATGAATATCTGAAATTGTTGCAAAATTCAGCTTGCAGTTTTCAGGATCAACGGGTTCTGTTTTTGCAGTAAAATTTCCAAAAATGGGGAATGTAAAAACATTGAGAACAGAAAGAAGAACAGAAAGAAAAGTTTTGATAAATCCAATCATTGAAATATCCTCGTTTCATTTTTTTGATATTATACCATACACTACCGGTTTTGTATAGTTTTAAATTGAATTTTACTTTGAAACAGCAAATTTATTGACAAAGAACACCGTCTGAAACAGACGGTGTTCTGCATTAAACAAGTTTTTCTCTTTTAATCATTTTTTGTTTGACAACAAAATAAAGAATAAACTGAGCGAAGAATGTGAGCGCCCAGGAAAGCGGATATGCCCAATAAAGGAAAATAAGGGTATGATTGAGCGGTAAAATAAAATAAACCCAGAAAAGCCTTATTCCGCAGGCGCCGATAAGAGAGATTATCATCGGCTCAAACGATTTACCCATTCCTCTTATCTGACAAGCGGCAACATCCATAAGCGAACAGAAGAAATAGAACGGCATAATCAGTTCCAGTCTTTCTGCACCGATAGATATTACTTCGGCGTCATCCGAAAACAATCCGACAATCTGATTTCCGAAAATTCTGCCGAGCCAACCCATAGCTAAACCAACGATAACAGTCACCGCAAGGCAGTAACGGTAAACTTTACCGATGTTATTATATTTCTTTGCACCCATATTCTGCGAGGTGAAATTCATCGTTGTCTGAGCAACGGCATTTGTGCAGGTATAAATATATGAGTCAAAGTTAGAACCTGCAGCTATACCTGCCATTGCAACCGAACCGAAAGAGTTGACGGTTGACTGAATGATAACATTTGAAACGGAAAAAAGTGAATTCTGAATGCCTGCCGGTAAGCCGAGTCTGGTTATGCTTTTTAATTCATTTTTATAAATTTTCAGCTTTGTAAACATCAGTTTGCAGGCATTCGGCATTCTTGTTAAATAAAGAACAATAAAAAACGCAGAAAGATATTGAGAAGCAATTGTTGCAATCGCAACACCGCTGACACCCATTTTGAAAACAATGATAAGAACAAGATTCAATATAACATTGACCAGACCTGAAAAACTAAGAATATACAGAGGTCTTTTGGTATCGCCTGTTGCACGAATAATTGATGCGCCAAAATTATAAACAAGAAGTCCGGGTGAACCGATAAAATAAATTTTCAGATATAAGGAAGCAAGATCCATAACATCCTCAGGCACACCCATAACACCAAGCATAAACGTTGAGCCGAAAAAGCCGACAAATCCAATGAAAATTCCGCAAATAATGCTCATAAGCATTGCTGTGTGAACACATTCGTGAACTGTTTTTTCATCACGTTCGCCGATATGCCTCGCAGTCATTACACCTGCACCCATAGAAAGCCCGAGAAAAACATTCAGAAAAAGGTTAACAAGAGAGCCTGTTGAACCTACCGCTGCAAGAGCTTCCTTGCCAACAAATCTGCCAACAACAATAACATCAGCAGAATTATACGCAAGCTGTAAAAGTCCCGTAAGCATAAGCGGAACAGAAAATAAAAGTATTTTTTTCAAAAAGGGTCCTTGCGTCATATCAAGAGAATATTTTTTATCCATTTTATTCATCTGCCATCAGAAAATTTTAATCAAGTTCTTTGCGTGCGTCGGGGAAAAGTGAAACACTTCGTTTGAGAATGCCGTGCATATGTGCAATTGCAATACCGTAATTTGTTATAGGGACACCGCAATCTTCGGCAAAACCCGTTCTGTATTGCATTTCACGGGCATTAAGCATGCACCCGCCGCAATGAACAATCAATGAATATGCCGATAAGTCATCAGGGAATTCGTTGCCACTTGTAAAATCAAAAATCAAGTCTTTTTTTGTGTGATTTTTAATCCATCCGGGCATTTTAACTGTTCCGATATCGTTGCACTGCCTGTGATGAGTGCAGCCTTCTGAAATCAGAATTCTGTCACCGTCTTTTAATTTATCAAGCATTGCCGCACCGTGTACAGCCAGTTTGAGATCACCTTTATATCTTACAAACAGAATTGAAAACGAAGTCAGAGGAATATCTTCGGGAATATCGGCAGAGACCTTGCCGAAAACCTGTGAATCGGTAATAACTAACTTTGTTTTTTCGGCAAGAGAAGCAAGCGTGTTTTTTAGCTCTGTATCACGGCAAACAACAGCGGTTGCACCGCATTCGATAACCTCTCTGATAACTTGCTGCTGCGGCAAAATGAGTCTGCCTTTCGGTGCGGATTCATCGATCGGAACAACAAGAACAACGAGGTCGTTGGGTTCAATAAGATCAGCAACAATTTTTTTGCCGCTCTCCCACCCTTTAGCTTTTTGAGCGATATTGTTTTTTAATTCATTTATATTAGTGCCGTTTAATGCACTGACATATATTTCATTTTCCCGGGAAACAGGAACTTCAGATAAAAGATCAGCCTTGTTAAATGCAATGATATACGGAATGTTTTTTGCTTTAAAAAAAGATACAAGCTCATCATCTCCGCTTTGCAAGCCTTTTGTTGCGTCTGCTACCAAAACGGCAATATCGGTATAGTTAAGCGCTTGTTTTGCTCTTTTGATTCGCAGTTTACCAAGCTCACCTTCATCATCAACACCGGGGGTGTCAATTATAACTACAGGGCCAAGCGGTAAAAGCTCCATTGCTTTTTTAACGGGGTCGGTTGTTGTGCCCTTAACGTCGGATACAACGGAAAGATTCTGCCCCGTAACGGCATTGACAATGCTTGATTTGCCTGCGTTTCTGAGCCCGAAAAAACCTATGTGTATTCTTTCGGATGAAACTGTATTGTTAAGGCTCACAATATCACCTCTTAAAATCTGAAATCTCTGCGGTTTGAATTCTTGATATCAACAATATTCTTTTCTGCAATCGCCCGCACTTTTTCGCCCGGTATCTTTTTCAGTTCATTCTGAATGAGTTCATAGCCAATTTTCTTTGTTTCGGCGCTTGCATAGTCAACAAGATATTCCGTAAGAGTCATAAGCGCATTGGGATGGCAGCAGTTAAGAATCTGACCGTTTTTGCAAAGCATCATAAATCTGTCGCCCGTTCTGCCTTCTCGGTAACAAGCGGTGCAGAACGAAGGAATATGTTTAAGTTCCATCAGCCATCTTACAACTTCATCAAGAGTTCTCTGGTCGGAAACATCAAACTGCTCCGAATCGTGGGGTCTTTCTTCTTCTGTGTAACCGCCGACGGAAGTTCTTGATGCACCGCTGATCTGAGAAATGCCGAGCCTGAGCGCTCTTCCTCTGACAGCTTCGGATTCTCTTGTTGAAATAATCATTCCGGTATAAGGAACAGAAATTCTGATGCAGGCAATAAGCTTTTCAAAGAGATCATCTGAAATACCGTTATCGAATGTATCAGGGTCAATGTCGTCTGCTCTTTTAAGGCGGGGAACGCTTATTGTGTGAGGTCCGACGCCGTGAACAGCTTCGAGGTGTTCTGCGTGCATAAGAAGACCCGCAAATTCATATTTATAAAGCTCAAGACCGAAAAGAACACCGAGACCAACATCGTCAATCCCGCCCTCCATTGCTCTGTCCATAGCTTCGGTGTGGTAATCATAATCGTGCTTAGGGCCTGTGGGATGAAGTTTGAGATAGCTTTCTTTATGATAAGTTTCCTGGAAAAGAATGTATGTGCCGATACCTGCATCTTTAAGTTTGCGGTAATTTTCAACGGTTGTTGCTGCAATGTTGACATTGACTCTTCTGATTGCACCGTTTTTATGATTGATGCTGTAAATGGTTTTTATCGATTCAAGAATATATTCAAGCGGATTATTGACAGGGTCCTCACCTGCTTCAATTGCAAGACGCTTGTGACCCATATCCTGAAGAGCGATAACTTCTTTTTTTATCTCTTCCTGAGTGAGCTTTTTGCGTGCGATATGTTTATTCTTGAGATGATACGGGCAATAAACACAGCCGTTCACGCAATAATTCGAAAGATATAACGGTGCAAACATAACAATTCTGTTGCCGTAAAAAGCAAGCTTGATTTCTTCGGCAAGCTTATACATTTCTTCAATCTTTTCGGGAATATCGCAAGCAAGAAGAACAGATGCTTCTCTGTGGGTAAGACCTGAACATACAGTGCCTTCAGCAGTTTTTCTGGGGCGAGCTTTTTCAAGAATGCTGTCTATAAGTTCAATGTTGTTTTTGTTTTGTTCTGCATATTCGAGAGTCGCAAGAATTTCTTCATTATTTATAAATTCTTCTGCTTTGAGTGATTTTGGATTATAAATTGCCATAATTAAATTCCTTTCTTTTGATCAGTGTTGGCTTCATCTTCAAATTATATTTTTTTGAAATCACCGCGGGCGGTAACTATTCTGTATCCGATATTTTCGCATCTTTGTTTTAAATCATCAACATTTGATGCCGCTTCAGCACCGCCATATAACTTGTTGTTATATAACTCATATTTAGCTCTTACATCAAACGGTGAAAGGTTCGGCATAACAACATTTGCGCCTGCAAGTATCCCCTTTTCTCTGCCGAAAGAATCAACTGAGCCGAGAGCTGTTGTTGCGGGAAGAAGAATGTTGGGCGATATCAGTCTGATGATTGATAACAGAAAGCAAGTCAATTCGACAGTTCCTGCTTTTTCGTCTGAAAAACAAGTGTCTTTATGAGGGATAAACGGACCTATTCCACACATTTCAGGTTTGAATTCTTCAATAAACTTCAGATCTTTGGCAAGCATTCTGTTCGTCTGATACGGAGAACCAACCATAAAACCGCAGCCCGTCTGAAATCCGATTTTTTTAAGATTATTAAGGCATTCCATTCGTTTGTCGAATGATAATTCAGCGGGATGAAGCTTCCCGTAATGTTCTTTGTCTGCTGTTTCGTGGCGCAGAAGATAACGGTCTGCACCCGCATCAAAAAGCATCTTGTAGCTTTCATACGACTTTTCGCCTAACGAAAGAGTAACGGCGCAATCAGGATATCTGTGTTTAATCTCTTTTATAATTGAGCATACAGCATCATCGTTGAAATGCGCATCTTCTCCGCCTTGAAGCACAAAGGTGCGAAAACCGAGATTATATCCTTCTTCACAGCATAATAAAATCTGTTCAGACGAGAGCCTGTAACGCTCGCAATTTTTGTTGCCTCTTCTTATTCCGCAATACAAACAATCATTTTTGCAAACATTGCTTATTTCTATGAGACCTCTGATATAAACATCATTTCCGTATATTTCTTTTCTTGCTTTATCGGCTTTTTCAGCAAGGATGTGTGCGTATTTTTCATTTCGGTTTTTTATGAGAAATTCATATTCATCAAGAGAAAGAGAATGTTTTTTTTCGAGTTTTTCAATTAATTCAATCATTGAATATTTTATTGGAATATGCCGTTTTAACGCTTATTCCGTCTATCTTTCCTATTTTGCCTGTGAGCTCTGATATCATATTCTGAGTTGCATCAACGGCAATGCTGACGATGCTGAGATTTCTTTCTCTGTAAGGCAGACCCATACGCCCGATGATAATATCACCGTATTCATGAAGTAGCGAATTAAGTTTTTCAACCGCATGCTTATCTTCAACGATTATTCCTATAACCGCAATTCTCTTTTCCATGATTAATCCTCCAAAAAAATAAAACCGCACCGATACATAAAGGTGCAGTTATTGTGGGTGTTTTTATACAATTAATGCACCTTTCATTCGGAAATAATCCTTGTGTCGGGAGTATCTATATTATAATATATACAAATTAATATGTCAATAACTGTTGACCTGAAAGTTAAAAAGTGATAAACTATCCGTTTGGAAGAAGGCGAAAAATATGGATAAAATAAAAAAAGACAGAAGTGAAAATAAAATCATATTTATTTGTTGGCTTGCCTATACGGCAGCTTATATCGGCAGATTGAATTTTAACGCATCCATTGTTGCAATTGTTTCTGATCTTGGCGTTACAAAAGCCGATGCGGGGCTTGTCAGCTCATTTTTCTTTTTTGCATACGGAGCGGGTCAGCTTGTTAACGGCATTCTTTCCCGAAAATATAATGCTAAAATAATGATTTTTATATCATTGATTTTATCTTCTGTTTTCAATATTCTTATGCCGGTTTCGGGTGATATTTCGTTAATGAAATTCATATGGCTCGGCAACGGAATAGTTCAGTCTGTTCTCTGGAGCACACTTATAAAGACACTTTCTGATTATCTTCCTGATAAAAAGCTTCCGAAAGCAATTCTTGCGATGAGCACAACGGTTGCAATCGGAACATTTGTTGCTTACGGTATCTCTTCGTTATCCGTTAAACTCGGAAACTGGCAGACAGTGTTCTATGTTGCTTCGGCTGTTCTTGTTATCAGCGCAATTGTATGGGTATTTCTGTTTGGTAAACCCGAAAAACGAATTGAAACACAAAACAGTTCAAAAGATGAAAAAGTTAAAATGGGCGGTGCTGTTTTGCTTGCCCTTTTCCTCGCTGCATTTGCGGGAATTGCAAACGGATTTATAAAAGACGGAATCAACACCTGGGTGCCCTCTGTTCTTTATGAAGAATTCAATATTTCACAATCGTTTTCAATTCTTCTGACTCTCCTTTTGCCGATGGTTTCAACAATGGGAGCTGCCATTGCAAAAAAAGTTCACGAAAAAATACGCTCACACGCTTGCATGAATCTTATTTTCTTCATTTTTTCCGCCTGCCTTTGCGGAGGCATATTGATTTCGCTTAAAATTCACAGCATTGTTGCAATAATGATTTGCTTTATCTGTGTTGCTTGCGGAATGGCAATGATAAACAACGTTATAACAAGTATGTTTGCTCTTGATTACAGACGAATGCTTAATGCAGGGTTTGCTGCAGGTTTGCTTAACACATTCTGTTACATTGGAAGCACAACAACATCTTATATCCTCGGCGCCGTTGCTCAGAACAACGGCTGGAATGCAGTGTTCTTCATTATGCTTTCGGTTTGCCTCGTTGCAGCTGCTGTTTGCTTTGTTGGTGTTATAAGCGAAAAGAAAATAAATAAACAGTAAAAATAAAATCCCCCGACTTTGCTCAGTCGAGGGATTTTTATTATTTTGATTTGATTTTCAAATAAATTTTGCTTGGTATGTTCATAACATAAAGCAAGCCGTTATTGAAAAATTTCAACGAGAAAAACAGCAGTATTATTAACGAAATCGGAATGATTATCCATTCGTGATACTGACCGAATGTTTCGGCGAAAACGGGTTTAAGTTTTAAAATATTATATATCAAATACAAAGCTCCGAAATGCAGCCCGTAAACCGCCAAAGTTCTTTGACCGAGTTTTGAACATATACCGAAAGGTGTTTTGTTCGGAATAAGAACGATAATTGAAATGCACACAATCGCAACAACCGCAAAATATGCCAATCTGAACAAAAAACCGAGATTGGTATTTATATCATCGGGCGTTGATTTTATCGGATTTCCGTCACCGATTGATATTTCATACGGGTTTCTTCCTGTAAGAAGATATCTCAGCCAGTATATTTTATCACCCTGAACAAAAACAATAACAGCTGTTATAATTAAAATTGACGCAGCAAATATCTTTTTGAGCTTTCCTTCACAAAAGTTTTCAAGTTTTTGGCGGTCAGCGCAATATCCGAGATAGAAAAAAGGAAAATAAACAAAAACTCTTGCTATAGCAAGAAAATCACGGACGTTGAAATAGCCGATAATGCAAGAGGCAATAACAGAAACAACGATAACTGCTGCGCGAGGAGTTTTTCTGACGGCAATTGTAATCAGATTAAAGAAAAACAACGCAAGCATAAACCACGGAGCGCCGCCTTGATCAAGCAAATTCAAATCGGCGTTTTTGCCTGCCAGAACTTTAACGAAATACACATAAAAATTCAAAACAAAATACATAAGTAAATATCCTGAAATTTTATCATATCTTTTATCGTTGATTGTTTTCTTGGCAAATAAACCCGAAACAAAAATAAATAAAGGCATATGGAATATGTAAATAAAGAAAAACAAACTTCTCATATGCTCAAAGGAGCCCGTGTATTTATCGGCTGCATGGCCAAGAACAACAGTAAATATGAGAAAGAATTTCAGAATATCCCATTTTTGGCTTCGCTCGGGTTTTATAATATCCGAACTCATATAATCCCTCATTTGATATTTAAATATTTTGCGCTGATATATTACTATATATATAAGAAAAAATCAAGATATTAAAATTAAATTTTCAATAAATTCGTTGACACAAAATTGAAAGAGTAGTATTATTAAATAAATATGTAATTAAGCCTTGGAGGATAAATATGACCAGATACGAAAGCGCCAAAGAGCTTTACGCCAAATTCGGCATTGACACAGAAGATGCGTTGAAAAAGCTCAGCGACACAACTGTTTCCGTTCATTGCTGGCAAGGTGATGATGTTGGCGGATTTGACGGTGACGATGCTCTTTCGGGAGGTATTCAGACAACCGGCAACTATCCCGGAAAAGCAAGAACTCCCGATGAACTTATGGCTGATATCGATAAGGCATTCAGTCTTATTCCCGGAAAAAAGAAACTCAACCTTCACGCCTGCTATGCAATTTTTGAAAGCGAAAAAGCTGACCGAGATGCTCTTAAACCCGAACATTTCAAAAAGTGGGTTGATTTTGCCAAAGAAAGAAATATCGGCATTGATTTTAATCCCACATTCTTTTCTCACCCTATGGTGAAAGACGGACTTACACTTTCATCTCCTGATGAATGTGTTCGCAGATTCTGGGTTGAACACGGCAAACGCTGCGTTGAAATATCCGATTACTTTGCAAAAGAAACGGGCATACCCTGCGTTATGAATATCTGGATTCCCGACGGATATAAAGATATTCCCGCAGACAGACTTTCTCCCCGCCTTCGTTTTAAGAAGTCACTTGATGAAATTCTTGATACACCCTATGACAAGAAAAATGTTTATATAACACTTGAATCAAAGGTTTTCGGAATCGGTCTCGAATCATACACTGTTGGCTCTGCAGAATTCTGCCTCAGTTATTCAATAAGCAAGGGTATTACTCCGCTTATGGATAATGGTCATTATCATCCTACTGAACTTGTATCGGATAAAATCCCCTCAATGCTTGCTTTCAGCGATAAAATCGCTTTGCATATAACAAGAGGTGTTCGTTGGGATAGCGACCATGTTGTTATTCTTGATGATGAAACAAAAGAAATTGCAAAAGAAATCGTAAGAAACGATGCGCTTGACAGAGTTTTTATTGCAACAGACTATTTTGATGCATCAATCAATCGTATCAGCGCGTGGGTAACAGGCGTCAGAAACGTTCAGAAAGCATTGCTTTTTGCGCTTCTTCAGCCTGCAGATGAAATGAAAAAACTTCAGGATGAATCAAGGTTTACTGAACTTATGGTTCTCAGCGAAGAAATGAAAACTATGCCCCTCGGCGATATCTGGGCAGAGTTTTTGTCAAGACAAGGCACTGAAAGCTGTTATATTGACAGCATTAAAGAATATGAAGAAAAGGTTTTGGTGAACAGAAAATGAAAAACATTATGGATGCACCTTTTGTAAAAGGTATGTGTAAAGCAACAGCCAATATGTATCGTATGGGCTGGGACGAAAGAAACGGCGGCAACATCAGCATGATGCTTGAAAACGATGAAGTTGCTGAATATCTTGATATCAACGCACCTATCAGATCATTTGAAATGGGATTTGATGCAAGCGTTCTCGTTGGTAAAATTTTTATTGTTACAGGAACAGGCAAATACTTCAAGAATGTTGAAGACGATCCCGAAAACAATCTCGGAATCATTAAAATTGCAGAAAACGGAACAACAGCAGAAGTTCTTTGGGGCTACAGTGACGGCGGAAGACCCACTTCAGAGCTTCCTGCTCATCTTATGAGCCATATTTCAAGACTCGGCAAAAACCCCGAAAACAGAGTTATTATGCACAGCCATCCTACAAACACTCTTGCAATGACATATGTTCACGAGCTTTCTGAAAAGAAGTTCACACACTCACTCTGGGAAATGTGCACCGAATGTATGGTTGTTTTCCCCGACGGTATCGGTGTTCTTCCCTGGATGGTATGCGGCACAAATGAAATCGGTATTGCAACCGCAGAGAAGATGAAGGAGTTCAGACTTGTTATCTGGGGTCAGCACGGTATTTATGGTTGCGGTAAGGATCTTGACGAAGCTTTCGGTCTTATCGAAACTGTTGAAAAGGCAGCTCAGCTTTATATGATGACCGCTCACCTTCCCAGAGTCAACACAATCACAGACCCCGACCTTGTTGAAATCGTTAAAGCGTTCAAGCTTGAAGATGTATACAGAAGAGATTTTCTTAATCTTTAATAATTGGAGGATATAATAATGGCAAACAGATTTGTACTTAATGAAACGTCATACCACGGCAAAGGCGCCATCGCATCAATTGCTGATGAATTCAAGGCAAGAAGCTTCAAAAAAGCTCTTGTATGCTGTGACCCCGACCTTATTAAATTTGGTGTTGCAGACAAAGTTTTCAATGTTCTCAAGGGTGCAGAAATTGCTTATGATGTTTTCAGCACCATTCAGGCTAACCCCACAATTGAAAATGTTCAGGCAGGCGTAGAAGCATTCAAGGCAAGCGGCGCAGATTGCATCATCGCAGTTGGCGGCGGTTCATCAATGGATACTGCAAAGGCAATCGGCATTATCATCACAAACCCTGAATTTGCAGATGTTCGCTCACTTGAGGGCGTTGCTCCCACAAAGAATAAGTGCGTTCCTATTATCGCTGTTCCCACAACTGCAGGCACAGCTGCTGAAGTAACAATCAACTATGTTATTACCGATGCAGAGAACAACAGAAAAATGGTTTGTGTTGACGTTCACGATATTCCCGTTGTTGCTGTTGTTGACCCTGATATGATGTCAACAATGCCTGCATCACT
>JAZLBI010000178.1:0-7610 GCA_045613625.1 Acutalibacteraceae bacterium
GCCTGAGGGCCATCTGTCCTCATCATAAAGCCAGGCAAGCATATGCTCTTTATCAGCCTTTTCGCAGCAGCATTTGATGAGTGACATAAACTCATCCGAAAGATAATTTGTGGACATACCAGTGCGCACGTGCATATGGAATCCGCCGAGACCCATTTTTTTGAACACTTCAATCTGACGGCAAAGTTCCTCTGCTTTGAGGTCGCTGTTCCATGCCCAGAACGGAGTTCCTCTGTATTCGCAGGTAGGGTTTCTGAAAAGTTCGTCGCTCAGTGACGGCGCCGTATTCTTTTTATAAAGCATATTTATTCCTCCATTATTCTTCGGGGTGTTTTGAAAGAGGTTTATCCTCGCTCGGTGTGTTCCAGTTTATAAAGTTATTGCGCTCGGCGTGATACCATTCCATTTCAAACATTTTTGCGCTGTCATCAACGGGAACATAAAGCTGATTTCTGTTGAAATACGGCTCGGCTTTCATTTCAACGGTGCCGAGGTCTGTTTTTACAAGCTTACTGCCAACGGTGAACAGCGCTCTGTGACCGTATGCTTCAACATAAAGAGTTTCTTTTTCTTTTATGACTTTGCCGCCTATAAACTGCATAACAACGCCAAACGGTGCATACCATATACCGTTTTTGTTTTCTGCATAAAGTTCTCTTGCAATAAGCTCAAGCATCTGACCCTTGAACGCCATTTTAGTCCAGTCATAGGTAGGAGCGAGAGCGTAGGGGGTGATAAGGTCTTTTGTTTTATCGATGGTGAAAACGTCGATTATTCTGCCGTCTGCAAGATAAGCCGTTGCGGTGAGCACATCTCCGTTTATTTCAACAAGAGTGTATGAACCCATTCGGATTTCCTGAGGGTAGAATGCGCTGTGCCATATCTTGGGAGCATTTGAATGATAGATGTTTCCGCCGCCGTTGCCGACAATATAATGAACCGTGCCTTCTGAAGGCTTATCAAAATGCTCATCATTCTTTGTGGGGAAGGTGCGGGCGAATGAATGCTCGTGACCTTCAAAAAGAATATCAAGCCTGCCGTCTTCAATAGGTTTTCTCAGCCAGGGATAGCCGTCATTGTTCTGACCTTCGGGCATAACGGGATAAATAGGGAAATGATATGCACCGAGTTTCCAGGTTTTATCGCTCTTCTGCAAATCATCATAAGCCCAATTTTCAACAACATCGGGGGCATTGATACCGAGAACGAGAAAATGTGTGTTGCCGTAGTCAAACGAATAGTTTTCGCCCGTGTAGCCTTCGGGGCCGTTTTCGGGATAAGCTGCGCCGAACTGAAAATCAAAGAAGTCTGCGTGCTCAAGATAATATTTGCCCGTCGGCTCAGGGAAATATGTTATATACCCTCTGTTATCGTGGTTGCCTGTGCACATCATATAAGGTCTGCTTTCGATGATGCCCTTGAGCCCCTCAAACATTCCGTTCCACTGAAGTTCATTCTGACCGTTGTCGCAGTTATCGCCCGCAGTGAAAATGAAGCTGCATTCGGGGTGCCTTTCAAGCGCTTTTCTGAGCATATCGCCGACCATACTGTAATCGGGAAGATGGCAGGGGTCGCCTTTCTGATGGTCGGTTATAACGATAAAGCTGAATTTATCAAGATTTTCAGGCTCTGTTTCAAAGCTGAAATTCTCGCTGCGGTTATCATCTGAGCCGACATTATAGATATATTTTGTGCCTGCTTCAAGACCGCCGAGCCTTACCGACCAATAATTGCTGATATCAATATCTGTTTCTTTTGTTTCATATTTTGCGGGCTGTTTTTTCCATTCCGTTTCAGTTTCCTTGCGGTAAAGAATATATCCGCATTCAACCTCGGTGCAGGTGCGCCAGATAACCGCCATCTGTGATTTTGCATCGCCGCAGAAGGCGAGCATAATGTGGTCGGGTGCAAAAGATGAGCCCCTTTCGGGTTTATAGAAATTTCCTTTTTCGTCAAACATAAAATCAATTCTCCTTTGGTTAGATTTTAGTTGTTTTCCACATTTTTGTCAATAAATATAAAACTATTTTTAAACTATAAACAAAAAACATTGATTTTTTTATAAAAATAATATATAATCAAAATGCGATATTTTGTTTTTACAGGGGGACATATTATGAAAAAAATCGCAAAAATAACGGGGATTATGCTTTCGGTCATAATGGCATTAACCTGCCTTATGCTTCCCGCATATGCGGCGGGTGAGAGCAACCTCACAATTAATATTTATGACGACTTTGCAGTTGTTACCAAATGCAAAACAACCACAACGGGCACGGTTGATATTCCGTCAGAATATAACGGAGTTGCTGTTACCCATATCGGCAACAGTGCATTCAGCGGTTGCGCAAAATTAACGGCGGTCAATATTCCCGCAAGCGTTAAGGATATAGGAAGCAATGCATTTGACGGTTGCGATATGCTCAAAACTGTTAAGTTTGCGGGCGAAAAAGCAGATCTTGATTCGGCGGTTTTCAATAACTGCACAATGCTTGAAACTGTTATTCTGCCTTCAAAACTTTCAGATATTTCAGAAAGAATGTTTTATAATTGCTCGTCGCTCGCATCGATTGAAATTCCCTCAACCGTAACCTCAATCGGCAAAGAGGCTTTCGGTGTTTGCAAATCTCTTGAAAGCATCAGTATTTCCGCGGCGGTAACAAGCATCGGCAAAAACGCATTCATCGGCTGCAGCAAGGTTTCGGCTTATAATGTTGCAAGCGGAAACACGGTTTACAGCAGTTCAAACGGCGTGCTTTACGGCATTTATGATTCCGTGAAGGCTCTTATTCAATATCCCTGCGCAAAAACCCAGACCTCATATACCGTTGCATCGGGAACAAAAATGATTGCGGACTACGCATTCGGCGATAATGCTTATTTAACAAAGGTTACTCTTCCTTCAGGCATTGAAAAGCTTGATAATTTTGCTTTTTATAACTGCAAAAAGCTTGCGGATATCACTCTTCCTTCAAGCGTAACAAGCCTCGGCTCTCAGTCATTCGGCAGATGCCCCGCTCTCAAAAACATAACAATCCCCTCAAAAGTAACAACTTTTGAAGGCGCATTCTATATGTCGGGCGTTGAATCAGTTGTTATTTCGAACGGTGTTGAAACAATCAGCACAAAGGCTTTTGAAAACTGCACGGCTCTCAAATCGGTTTCAATTCCCGCAAGCGTTAAAACCATCGGTATCGGCGCATTTTACGGCTGCACGGCTCTCAAAAATCTGACAGTGCCCGCAACGGTAAAAACAATCAGCAGAGGTGCATTTCAGGAGTGTGCAAACATCACTCTTTGGGTTGAAAGCGGCTCAGCGGCTCATACATATGCCGTCAACAATTCAATCGATTATAAAATCGGAACACCTTCGTCAGATAAAACGGTGAAATCAATTTCAGTTCTCACCCTTCCGAACAAAACAAGCTATAATTATAAGGATACGCTTGATACAAACGGACTTGAACTGGTTGTTAATTATACCGACGGCACAAGCGAAACCGTCACAAGCGGATATGAAGTGTCGCCCACATATCTTGATTCAACGGGCTCACGCACAATCACTGTCACCTATGAGGGATGCACGGCAACCTTCAGCGTGAATGTTTCATATTCACTCATTCAGTGGATTATTATGATATTCCTGCTCGGTTTCCTTTGGTATTAAACAAAAAACAAGAAACCACCGAGGTCATCAGACTTCGGTGGTTTTTAATTTATCCAGATATTCTTTATCTTTTTTTGTCAGCTCTGCTTTTTCAAGCATATCGGGTCGGCGCTCAAGCGTGCGCTTAAGGCTTTGCTCCCTCTGCCATTTCTGAATGTTGGCGTGATGACCTGAAATAAGCACTTCGGGCACCTTTTCGCCGTGCCATTCAAACGGGCGGGTATACTGAGGATATTCAAGCAGCCCTGAATAATGGCTTTCAAGAGTAAATGCATCCTCGTTTGCAAGCACACCTGGCAGCATTCTTGAAATGCTGTCTGCCAGAATAAGAGCGGGCAGTTCGCCGCCGGTTAAAACATAATCGCCGATTGAGATTTCTTCGTCAACTATTTCGTCAATAACGCGCTGGTCAATGCCCTCATAGTGACCGCAGAGAAGAGCGATGTTATCAAGCTTTGAAAGCTCTTTAACCTTCTCCTGAGTAAGGGTTTTGCCCTGAGGCGAAAGATAAATCAGATGCGGTTTTGCTCCTGTTTCATCACAGAGAGCTTTGTAGCAATCATAAATCGGCTGAGTTTGCATTATCATTCCCGTGCCGCCGCCGTAAGGCGCATCGTCAACGCGGTTATGCTTATCAAGGGTATAATCCCTGATGTTGCGGCAGTTGATTTCAACGCAGCCGTTGGCTCTTGCTCTGCCGATAATGCTTTCGCCCAGCACGCTTTCGCACATTTCGGGGAAAAGGGTTAAAATATCAATCCTCATCGTCAAAAATACCTTTCAGCGGTCTGATAACAATACGGTTGTTTGCAACATCCGTTTCAATAACAACATCGGGTATTGACGGAATAAGATATTCCTTGCCGCTTTTGTCTGTTATGTGCCAAACATCGTTTGCGCCTGTTTCGCTGACATCGGTGAGAGTGCCGTATGCTTTTTCGGGCTCATCCGCATCGTAAACGGTGCATCCGATAAGCTCTGCGATAAAATAAGTGCCCTCGGGCAGTTTTGCATCGCTTCGTTTCATATAAAGCACCTTGCCTCTGAGCTTCTGCGCTTTTTCGATTGTGTCAATACCTTCAAGAGTTAACAAAACAATGTTGCCGTGCGGTCTTGCAGCTTTAATCTGCACCGCACAGCCTTCATTGCTGTCAAAATATAAGGTTTTGAATTTTTTTACGAACTCAGGTGAATCGCACCACGGATTGAAGCGGATTTCGCCTCTTATGCCGTGAGTGCCTGTGATTTCACCGATTTCAAGAAATTCTTTAATCAATTTCTACAACAACCCTTGTGTTCTGACGTGTCGCAGCGGCGCGCATAACTGTGCGGATTGCCTTTGCGATTCTGCCCTGCTTGCCGATGACTCTGCCCATATCGTCTTCGCTTACGTGAAGGTGATAAACAACAGTGCCGTCTTCTGCGGGCTCGTCAACCGAAACTGTTACCGCTGCGGGGTCATCAACAAGACCCTGAGCGATGCTGACAAGTAAATCCTTCATTAATTTAACCTCTCAGCTGCGAATTAAAGAACGCCTTCTTTTTTGAGAAGAGCCTTAACAGTGTCTGTGGGCTGAGCGCCGTTAGCAATCCACTGCTTTGCCTTTTCAGCATCTACCTTAATCTCTGAGGGAGTTGCAACGGGGTTGTAGGTGCCGATTTCTTCGATGAATCTGCCGTCACGGGGATATCTTGAATCTGCAACAACGATTCTGTAGAAGGGAGCCTTCTTTGCGCCCATACGGCGAAGTCTGATTTTTACTGCCATGATAAATTCCTCCAAAAATTTTATACAAATTAAATAATATATAATGTATCAGCTTTTGCTGGATTACATTCCGAACTGTGAGGGGTCGAACCCTGCGGGCATCTGGAAGCGCTGTTTTCTGCGGCGCTTACCGCCCTTTTTGCCGCCGAGCTGCTTGAATAATTTCTGCATATCCTTGAACTGCTTGAGAAGTCTGTTAACATCCTCAATGCTCTGACCGCAGCCTGCCGCAATTCTCTTTTTGCGAGAGGGATTGATTATATCGGGGTTTTCGCGCTCTTTTGCCGTCATTGAAAGGATTATTGCTTTAAGACGGTCAAATTTGCGTTCATCAACTTCAATATCCTTTGCCTTTTTGCCGATTCCGGGGATAAGAGCAAGGGTATCCTGAAGCGAACCCATCTTGCGGATTTGCTCAAACTGGTCAAGCAAATCGTTAAGGTCAAATTTGTTCTGCATAAGCTTCTTTTCAAGCTCTGCAGCTTTTTTCTCGTCCATGGTCTGTTCCGCTTTTTCAATAAGCGAAAGAACGTCGCCCATGCCGAGAATTCTTGAAGCCATTCTGTCGGGGTGGAAAACGTCAAGGTTTTCAAGCTTTTCACCCGTACCCACGAATTTGATGGGCTTGCCCGTAACAGCTCTTGCCGAAAGTGCAGCACCGCCTCGGGTGTCACCGTCAAGCTTTGTGAGAATAAGACCGTCAATGCCGAGTGCTTCATCAAACGATGTTGCAACATTAACTGCGTCCTGACCTGTCATAGCATCAACAACAAGAAGAATTTCGTGAGGCTTTGCTTCGGCTTTAACAGCCTTAAGCTCGTTCATGAGTTCTTCATCGATGTGAAGACGGCCAGCGGTATCGAGGATAACATAGTCGTTTCCGTGGTCTTTTGCGTAGGCGATAGCCTCTTTCGCAATGTTAACGGGATTTGACTGGCCTCTTTCAAAAACGGGAACGCCTACCTGCTCACCAACAACCTGAAGCTGTTTGATAGCCGCGGGTCTGTAAATATCGCAGGCAACGAGCATAGGTCTGTGGTTTTGCTTTTTAAGCATAAGCGCAAGCTTCGCGCAATGAGTTGTTTTACCTGAACCCTGAAGACCGCACATAAGAATAACGGTTGGCGGGTGGCTGGCATATGCAAGACGGCTCTGAGTTCCGCCCATAAGGCTTACAAGCTCCTCTTTAACGATTTTGATAACCATCTGAGAGGGAGTAAGGCTTTCCATAACCTTTTCGCCGATTGCTTTTTCGGTTACGGTGTTTGTGAAATCCTTGGCTACTTTATAGTTAACGTCGGCTTCAAGAAGAGCCATACGAACTTCGCGCATTGCGCTTTTAACATCCGTTTCGTTAAGGCTGCCTTTGCTTCGCAGATTTCTGAACGCGGATTCGAGTCTGTCTGAAAGTCCTTCAAATGCCAATTGTTTCACCCCTTATATATTTAATGTATGTAGTAATCGGTAAATCAGCTTTCAAGAAGAAGCATTGCGGCGGCTTTGATTCGCACACTGCAATCGTTGATTTCTTTTGAAAGGCTGTGGCGCAGATTATATTCTGAAATCTGATTTGAGCATTCGATGATTTCATCGAGACTGCGCTTCATATCCTCAAATCTTCTTGCAACGCCGAGCTTGCTTTCCATTTCCTGAAGCTGGGTTTCAGCTCTTTTGATTGCATCGCGCACGCCCTGACGGGTGATTCCTTCGTTTTCTGCTATTTCAGAGAGGGAGAGGTCATCGTTATAATAATATTCCAAAAAATCACGCTGCTTTGCTGTCAGCATTTCGCCGTAGAAATCGATTAAAACGGCTATTTCATAATTTTTTGCCACCGAAGCCACTCCTTTCTCTTATTTGCATAAAAATGCGCACCTGTAAAGCTGACACACTTTACAGGTGCATATTATACTAAAATTATAAAGCAATGTCAAGCACAAATTTTACCACTTTTAATGCGGTTTTCCACCTTTTTCTCACGAAAATTCCAAAATATTGAGGAAAAGTCCATAAATAGTGGAAAATTTACGGCTTGAGCACAAGATGTATTCACTTTTTCACCTTTGCAGTGTGGAAAACTTTTTTGATTTCTTTTCCACGCCTGCGGTGTTCAGTGAGCGTAAAGCTGAATTGCTTTACAACATCATTTCAAAGTAACGATTGTAACTCCGTCTT
>JAZLBI010000179.1:0-8251 GCA_045613625.1 Acutalibacteraceae bacterium
CTAAAGTCGGCATTGACCTCAAGAAAGTATTCTTCAAAGAAATCATCGACACATTCGGCGGCAATATGAGACTTATCATCTGCGGCGCCGCACCCATCAACCCTCAGATTCTCAAGGATTTCGCAGCATTCGGCATTCAGATTATCTTCGGCTACGGTCTTACCGAATGTGCTCCCCTTGCAATTCTTAACCACGACAGACTCCACCTTGCAGAATCAGTTGGTGAAGTTATCCCCGGCAGTGAAGCAAAGATTCTTGCCCCCGATGAAAACGGAGTTGGCGAAATCTGCGTTAAGGGCGATATGGTTATGCTCGGCTACTATAATAACCCCGAAGAAACCGCAAAGGTTATCGACGAAGACGGTTGGTTCCATACAGGCGACCTCGGCTATATGGATAAGAAAGGCCGTTTCTATATCTCAGGCAGATGCAAGAACGTTATTGTTACAAGCAACGGCAAAAACATCTATCCCGAAGAGCTTGAATATCATCTCGGCGAAGATATCCGCGTTGGCGAAGCACTTGTTTACGGCGGCGAAAACAGCAAGGGCGAAACCATTGTTGCCGCAAAAATCTTCCCCAACTTTGAAGAACTCAGCGAACGATACGGCAAAGCTGCTGACGAATTCAGCGATGAAGAGCTCAACAAAATCTTCAAGGAAGTTGTTGACAACGTTAACGCAAAGCTTCCTCCCTTCAAGAGCATTCTTGATCTCAAAATCAGACGCACAGAATTCGAAAAAACAACAACCTCAAAAATTATCAGACACAAAAACACAGACTGATTTTTTCGCTGCACAGGCTTCGGCTTGTGCAGTTTTTTGTTGTATTTCATTTCGCTTTATGATATAATCAAAATAATCACGGAGGTGCTGTTTATGAAAAAAAGAAAGCTCGGATTATTCGGAAAGCTTGCAATTTCGGGCGCTGTTATCGGCGGCGCATACACCGTTGCGGCCAATATACTTGTTGAAAACCTTCTCGGCAAAAAATCAATCAAAGCTCTCATCAGCAGTGCGGCGCTCAACCCCTCGGAAGATACCGACTGCTTCTATAACTCCGAAGAAGCGCTCAGGGGCATTGAATTTTACAAAAAGCACAAATACGAAAAACTTTTCACTTTCAATAAACACGCTGAATGTCTTCATTCGATATTCTACAAAAACGAAGGCAGCCATATCTATGCAATCTCGTGCCACGGTTTCACGGGCGACCCCTCTCAGAACAACATTTATGCCCGCCGTTTTTATGAAATGGGTTATAATGTTCTTCTCCCCTATCTCAGAGGTCACGGCAAAAGCGAGCATTATTATTGCACGATGGGTTGGCTTGACAGGCTTGATATTCTTGATTGGATTCATTTCATAATCGAAAAAGACAGCGAAGCAAAAATCATTCTTCACGGCGCATCAATGGGTGCGGCAACGGTTATGAATGCAACGGGCGAAAATCTGCCCGATAATGTTATCTGCTGCATTGAGGATTGCGGTTTCTCCTCTCTTCGGGAGCAATACGGAATTATGCTTCAGAGCCAGACAAAAATCCCGTCAGAATTCCTTATTAAAATCGCAAATCCTATTATGAAATCAAAACTCGGTTTTGACATCAACGAGGCTTCGCCGCTCATTCAGGTTGGCAAATCAAAAACCCCCACCCTCTTCATTCACGGCGATAACGACGGAACGGTTCCCGTTCGTATGGTATATTCTCTTTATCAGAACGCCGCCTGCCCGAAAGAACAGCTTATCGTTGAAGGGGCAACCCACGCCGCAGCGGGATATCTTTACCCCGAAATATATTGGGATGCGATAACCGCCTTTATAAATAAATATATATAATATAGTCAAAACTCCCTGAAAAGGGAGTTTATTTTGTATATTAATTACATTGAAAAAAGACGAAACTGTGATATAATATTCAAAGTGACAAAAAACAGCGAGAGGTGATAAAATGATTATCGGAGAATCAGCCGAAAACTATCTTGAAACAATACTTATTCTCGGCAAGAAAAAATCCGTTGTCCGCTCCGTTGATATCGCAACCGAGCTCGGCTATTCAAAGCCCAGCGTATGCGTTGCAATGAGAAACCTCAGGGAAAACGGCTATATCGAAACCGACGGCGACGGCTCAATCACCCTCACCCCTTCAGGCCTTGAAATCGCCAACAATGTTTACCGCAGACACGAAACAATAACAAAATGGCTTATGGGCATCGGCGTTAGCAAAGAGCAGGCTGCGGTTGATGCCTGCCGCATTGAACACGTTATCAGTCAGGAAAGTTTCGACTGCCTTTGCAAAGCAGTAAACAAAGAATAGAATGCAACAGCGTGTGGATTTTCCGCGCGCTTTGTCTGTTTTATATAAATATTTTCGAGAATATTTCAGTTTAGCGTGGTAAATCGCTAATTGACTAATACAATAAAGTGTGTTATACTCTTATCATCATAAAATAACATGGGAGAATATTATGGAAGAATTTCTTGCAACAATGTCTAAAGAAGACAGCCTTACATATGAGCTTTCGATGCTCTACAAACAGTGGGGATACAAAGAATACCGTATGGCAAAATTTGAAGAATACAGCTTTTACAGCGACAACAGAGATTTCCTTTCAAGCAAGGGCATTCTCGCTTTCAACAATTCCGACGGCAGACTTATGGCTCTCAAACCCGATATTACTCTTTCAATCGTTAAGAACGCCAAGCTTTCGGATTCGCTCACAAAGCTTTATTATAACGAGAGCGTGTTCAGAATGAGCGAGGGCTCAATGGACTATAAAGAAATCAAGCAGACGGGCGTTGAAGTGCTCGGAAGCATTGACGAATATCTCATTGCCGAGGTGCTCGGTCTTGCAGCAAAAAGCCTTGAAAAGATTGATAAGGATTTTGTGCTTTCGGTTTCGCATATGGCATTCATTCCTTCTCTTCTTTCAGAGCTTGAAATCAGCGAAAACTCAAAGAATGATATCATCCGCTGCGTAAAGAGCAAGAGCATCCACGATTTGCGTTCAATCTGCGAAAAGAACGGCGTTGCGGCTGAAAAAACAGAAATTCTTTCAAAGCTTGCGGCTGTTAACGGAAAGCTTGAAGCGGCTATTCCCGAGCTTTGCGCTCTTGCCTGCAACGAAGAGATGAAAAAAGCTTGCGAAGAGCTTGAATTCATCGCAGAATCTCTCGGAAAGAGCCCCCTTGCAGACAGGCTCTATATTGACCTTTCCGTTCTCAACAACACGGAATATTATAACGGCATCATCTTCCAGGGTTATGTTGAAAAAGCTCCCACTGCGGTGCTTTCGGGCGGAAGATACGATAAACTTGCGGGCAAGCTTCGCAAAAACACTCAGGCAATCGGTTTCGCGGTTTATCTTGACAATCTCAATCTTTACTATAAGAAAAAGCGTGAATTCGACAGCGATATTCTTATTCTTTTTGATTCATCGGAAAAGAGCAAGGCTCTTCTTTCTCTTGTTGAAAGCTTTGTTGACAAAGGCTTCTCGGTCAGAGTTGAGCATTCAATTCCAGAAGGATACAAAGCAAAAACGGTTTATTCCTATGAAAACGGAGCTCTCAGGGAGGTGACGGTATGCTGAATATAGCTTTACCCAAAGGCAGACTCGGCGATAAGGTTTATGAACTTTTCGCATCAATCGGCTATGACTGCAGTGAAATCTACAGCGATAACCGCAAGCTTGTTTTTGAAAATGCAGAAAACGGCGTGCGTTATCTTCTCGTAAAACCTTCGGACGTTGCAATTTATATTGCGCACGGCGCGGCGGATATCGGCGTTGTGGGCAAGGATATTCTCGAAGAAGGCGATTTTGATATTTATGAGCTTCTCGACCTCGGTCTGGGCAAATGCAATATGTGCGTTGCCGCGCCCAACGATTATGTTGAGGATTTCGACAGACCGCTCAGAGTTGCAACAAAATTCGTGAACATTGCAAAGAATTATTATATTTCTCTCAACCGTGAAATTGAAATCATCAAACTCAACGGCTCAATTGAAATTGCTCCCCTTCTCGGTCTTACGGATGTTATTGTTGATATCGTTGAATCGGGAAAAACCCTCAAAGAAAACAACCTCAGGGTTTATGAACAGATTATGCCCATCAGCGCAAGGCTGATTGCCAATAAATCATCCTACAAATTCAAGGGCGATGATATTGACAGGCTTATGGAAAAGCTCACAAAGGAGTTGGCAAAATGATTAAAATAATCAATATCGAAAACGCTCAGAAAGCCGATATTCTTACCCGTGATATCAAGCTTGAAAGCGGCGTTGAATCAATCGTTGCCGATATTATCGCCAACGTTAAAGAAAACGGCGACAAGGCTCTTAAGGAATATGCTCTCAGATTCGACAAAGCTGAAATCGAAAATCTTCGCGTTACCGCAGAAGAAATCGAAAAGGCATATGAAACCGAAGACAAAGAATTTATCGAAACCCTTGAAATCGCAAAGAAAAACATTGAAACCTTCCACAGAAAACAACTTCGCGAAGGCTTTGAAATAAACGAAGGCAACGGCATTGTTTCGGGTCAGAAAATAACCCCCATCGAAAAAGCGGGTCTTTATGTGCCCGGCGGCACTGCAAGCTATCCTTCAACAGTGCTTATGAATGCCGTGCCCGCAAAAATCGCGGGTGTTAAAGAAATTGTTATGGTAACTCCCCCCGATAAAGAGGGCAACATTCCTTCGGCAATTCTCTGCGCGGCAAAGATTGCGGGAGTTGATACAATTATCAAATGCGGCGGCGCTCAGGCTGTTGCCGCCCTCGCATACGGCACTGAAAGCGTGCCCAAAGTTGACAAAATCGTTGGCCCCGGCAATGTTTTCGTTGCAACGGCAAAAAGAATGCTCTACGGCCTTGTTGATATCGATATGATTGCAGGCCCGAGCGAAATTCTTGTTCTTGCAGACGGCACCTGCAACCCCGCTTATGTTGCGGCTGACCTTCTTTCTCAGGCTGAGCACGATAAGCTCGCAAGCGCAGTGCTTGTGACCGACAGCAAGGAGCTTGCCTATGCTGTAAGCGAAGAGCTTGAAAAGCAGATTCCTCTTCTTCCCAGAGAAGAAATCGCAAGAACTTCAATCGACACAAACGGAAAAATCATCATTGCTGAAAATCTTGAACAGGGCGTTGAAATCGCAAACGAAATCGCTCCCGAGCATCTTGAAGTATGCGTTGACGACCCGTTTGCGCTTCTTGACAAAATCAAAAATGCGGGTTCAATTTTCCTTGGCAAAAACACCCCCGAAGCTCTCGGCGATTATCTTGCGGGAACAAACCATACTCTTCCCACATCTGGCACCGCAAGATTCAGCTCTCCCCTTTCGGTTGATGATTTCGTGAAGAAATCGCAGTATATTTATTACACCGAAGAAGCTCTCGGCAAAGTTAAGGATAATATTGTTCTTTTTGCAAACCGTGAAGGTCTTCACGCCCACGGCAAGAGCGCAGCAATCAGATTTGAGAAATAAGGTGAACCCATGAGCAGATTTCTTTCGAAGAACTATGAAAAACTTGTTCCCTACACACCCGGTGAACAGGTTAACGTTAAAGTTATAAAACTCAACACAAACGAATCCCCTTTTCCGCCTTCACCGAAGGTTAAAGAGGTTATCAGCGAAAGCGTTATAGATAAGCTCAATCTTTATTCAGACCCCGAGCTCAAAGAGCTTCGCTGTGCAATCGCGGAGCAATTCGGAGTAACCCCCGATATGGTGTTCTGCGGAAACGGCTCGGATGATGTGCTCGCATTTGCGATTATGGGCTTCTGCGGCGCAGGCGGCAAGCTCTGCTGCCCCGAAATTTCATACGGATTTTATCCCGTATATGCCGATATCTTCGGCGTTGAGCTTGAGCAGATTCCTCTTAAAGACGATTTTTCAATCGATGCGAACGATTACATCGGCAAAAACAAGAATATCGTTATCGCAAACCCCAACGCTCCCACGGGTCTTACCCTCAGCTTTGAAGAGGTTGAAAAAATCGTTGCTTCAAACCCCGATAACATTGTTATTATGGACGAGGCATATATGGCATTCTGCGGCGAGAGCTGTATGGAGCTTGTGAACAAATACGGCAACCTTCTTGTTACACGCACCTTCTCAAAGAGCCATTCGCTTGCGGGGCTTCGGGTCGGCTTCGGCATAGGCTCAAAAGAGATAATCGACGACCTTAACAAACTCAAATATTCATTCAATCCCTATAACCTCAACACCCTTTCAATCAAAGCGGCGGCTGCGGCTATTGCGGATAATGAATACTACGACGATAAAATCGCAAAAATCGTTGCAACAAGAGAAAAAACCATTGCACAGCTCAGAGAAATGGGCTTTGTGTGCACTGATTCAAAAGCTAACTTCATTTTTGCATCAAGCGATAAAATTGCCGCTTGTGACCTTGCGGCAGAGCTTCGCAAAAAAGGAATACTCGTAAGATATTTCAATAAGGCAAAAATTGATAACTACCTTCGCATAACGGTCGGCACAGACGAAGAAATGCAGACACTTGTTGATGCGATCAGAACAGTGACGGAGGGCTGATATGAGAGAAGCTGAAATCAAAAGAAAAACCAACGAAACCGATATTGAGCTTTGGCTCAAGCTTGACGGCACAGGCAAAAACGAAATTGACACAGGCTGCGGTTTTCTTGACCATATGCTCGAACTTTTTGCACGCCACGGCAGAATGGATTTAAAAGTTAAATGCACGGGCGACACCCACGTTGACTATCATCACACGGTTGAAGATGTCGGCATCGTGCTCGGTCAGGCATTCGCAAAGGCAGTTGGCGAAAAGCGCGGAATTTCGCGCTACGGAAGCATTCTTCTTCCCATGGATGAAACCCTCATTCTTGCAAGCATCGACATCAGCGGAAGAGCATATCTCAACTATGATGTCAACATCCCCACCCCTGCAGTCGGCGGTATGGATACGGAGCTTGTTGAAGAATTCTTCATTTCATTCGTTCGCAACAGCGATATAACCCTTCATATCAAGCAGCTTGAGGGCAAAAACAGCCATCACATCATCGAAGGCATTTTCAAGGCTGTTTCAAGAGCGCTCTGCAAGGCTGTTTTTGAAGACCTCACCCTCGGCGGCGAAATTCCCTCAACGAAAGGAATTTTATAATGATAGCAATAATTGACTACGGCTGCGGCAATCTCTTTTCGCTCTCTTCTTCGCTCAGAAGCCTCGGCATCGAGTGCAAAATCACAGGCGATAAAGATGAAATCGCTTCGGCAGACAGAATAATTCTTCCCGGCGTAGGCGCATTCGGCGATGCGGCAAAAAAACTTCGTGAATGCGGAATGGTTGAGCTTCTTCGCACTCTTGCAGAAGAAGGCAAGCCCATCCTCGGCATATGCCTCGGTATGCAGCTTCTTTTCGAAAGAAGCTTTGAATACGGCGCTCACGCAGGGTTGGGTCTTATCAAAGGCTATGTAGGCCCTCTTGAGGGTCAGATTCCCGAAGATCTGAAAATCCCCCATATGGGCTGGAATAAACTCAATCTCGCAAAGGCAGACCCTATTTTCAAATATATTGAGCCGGGCGACTATATGTATTTCGTTCACTCATTCTATGCAAAAGGCTGCGTTGAAAACACCCTCGCTTTTGCGGAATACGGCGTTGCCGTGCCCGCAATCGTTAAGAGCGGAAGCGTTTACGGAATGCAGTTTCACCCCGAAAAGAGCGGCGCAAAAGGACTTGCTCTGTTAAAAGCTTTTTCAGAAATTTAAGGAGGCATTATGCAGATATTTCCCGCAACGGATATACTCGGCGGCAAAGTTGTGCGCTTAACAAAAGGCGACTACAATCAGGTTAAAATTTATGCCGATTCACCCGCCGAAATGGCTCTGGAATTTATGAAAGACGGAGCAACAAACTTACATATGGTTGACCTTGACGGCGCAAAAGACGGCACTCCCGTTAATTTTGACGCCATAAAAGAAGCCGCAAAAATCAAAGGACTTTTCATTGAAGTCGGCGGCGGCATAAGAAATATGCAGAGAATCGAAGATTATCTTTCGCTCGGCGTTAAGCGCGTTATCCTCGGCACTGCGGCAATCCGCAACTACCCCTTCGTTGAAGAGGCGGTTAAGGAATTCGGCTCTGCAATTGCCGTTGGAGTTGATGCGAAAGACGGCTTCGTTGCCGTAAGCGGATGGCAGGAAACAACAAGCGTGAACTCGGTTGAATTCTGCAAAAAGCTTCGCGACACAGGCGTTTCAACGGTTATTTATAC
>JAZLBI010000180.1:0-8993 GCA_045613625.1 Acutalibacteraceae bacterium
TTTTCTTCCTTGTCTTGGCAAAAATCTGCTCTTTCAAAATTAGCATTTAGCTCGAATAACTTCGCGCGAACCGTCGGTTGCGGAATTTCACCGCATCAACACAAGGGTGCTCGTGGACTTTACCACCGGTGGGGAATCTCACCCCGCCCCGAGAATTCATATTTATTTTCATTATAGCCATTGCGACGCTTTTGTCAATATAAAATAAATAAATTTATAGTTTGTATTTTTATTAATAATATGTTACAATAAATCTGTATATATATCAGAAAGGTGATACATATGAATTTTGCTCAGCTTACAGGCTCAAATTCCCATGAAGGTTTCTGCCTGATTAAATCCGTTGAAAAAAAGATGACGGCAAAGGGTGTTCCTTATCTTGATCTTATTCTTGCCGACAACAGCGGAGAAATCAGCGCAAAATTATGGGATTATAAAGATACTCCGTCAAATCAGTTCAATTCCTTCGATTTTGTGAAGGTGAGAGGCACTTATGTGCCGTTCAACGATGTTATTCAGTTCAGGGTTGAAAGAATCCGCCCCGTAATGGCTGAAGACGGTGTCGCAATAGAAGATTATGTGCCTTCGGCTTGCCTCACAGGTGAAGTTATGCTTGCTGAAATTGAAAAAATCATTGCGTCGTTTGCTGATGAAGAGCTTAAAATTCTTGTTAATGCAGTTATAGCGGAATACAGAGAAAAGCTTCTCTATTGGCCTGCGGCAAAAAATCTTCACCACGCAGTGAGAAGCGGTTTGCTTATGCATACTCTTTCAATTTTGCGTCTTGCAAAATGTGTTTGTTCAATTTATCGCTTTGTGAATTATGATTTGCTTTGTGCAGGCGCAATTCTTCATGATATCGCAAAAATCGATGAAATGCAGGCGGCTTCAACGGGAATTGCCGCAGAATACACCGTGAAAGGCAATCTTCTCGGTCATCTTGTTATGGGCGCAATGAATGTTGACAGAATTGGCAGAGCCAACGGAATAAGCGAAGAAACGCTCACTCTTGTTGAGCATATGCTCATTTCGCATCACGGCACTCCCGAATTCGGTGCGGCAAAACTTCCGATGTTTATCGAAGCAGAGCTTCTCTCTCAGCTTGACCTTATGGATGCAAGGCTTTATGAAATGCATTCGGCTGTTGAAGCTGTTGATGAGGGCGCATTTACTCCCCGCCAGTGGGCTCTTGAAAACCGTAATCTTTATAATCACGGCAAGCAGGGCGGCGGAGAGGTTATGCTGATTGAAGAATAATTCAAGGAGGATGAAAATATGAGAAACCACGAAATTACCAAAGTTCAGCCTTTGCTTAAAGAAGACGGAAGTCTCAGAGAGCCCGGCTGGTCAAAACAGCTTTATCAGCAGTATGACCGTAACGCAATCAAGGCTCCCAAATTCAGAATCAAAGAATGGGATTATTATCTTGTTATTTCAGAAAAGAACAATTTCGGCGTTGCTTTTACAATTTCGGATGACGGCTATATCGGCCTTCAGTCGGCAAGCCTTCTTGATTTTTCAAAGCCTTGGGAGCATACCGAAACAATTCTCAATGCTCTTCCTATGGGTAAATTCAAGCTTCCTTCAACAAGCGAAAAGGGTAACACAGTTTATCACGATAAGCGCCTTGATATGGAATTTCAGGTTTCAGAGGGTAAGCGCAGAATTGTTTGCAATTTCAAAAAATTCTGCGACGGCAAAGATTTTTCCTGCGACATAACCCTTGAACAGCCTCCTATGGATACAATGGTTATCGCAACTCCGTGGAAAGAGAAGAAAACCGCTTTCTATTATAATCAGAAAATCAACTGTATGAGAGCAAGCGGCAAAGCAACGTTCGACGGCAAGGATTATGTTTTTGACCCTGCAACAGACTTCGGAACTCTTGACTGGGGCAGAGGTGTTTGGACATACGATAACACCTGGTATTGGGGCTCGGGCAATATGGATATTGACGGCCATTCCTTCGGTTTCAATATCGGCTACGGTTTCGGCGACACAACCGCCGCAAGCGAAAATATGCTTTTCTATGACGGCAAATGCCATAAGCTTGACGATGTAACCTTCAATATTCCTGAGAGCGGATATATGGATAAATGGACTTTCACTTCAAGCGACGGCAGATTTGAAATGGAATTCACCCCCATTCTTGACAGAGCCGCCAAGATTGATGTTAAGGTTATCATCACAGATCAGCATCAGGTATTCGGCAGAATGAGCGGCAAGGCAATTCTCGATGACGGAACGGTTGTTGAGGTTAAAGATTGCCTTTGTTTTGCAGAAGATGTTCATAATAAATATTAATCGGAGATAAAAAATGGATTGGACAGAAATTAAAATAACAGTTAACGCAGATGATGTTGACAGGGTGGGGGATATTGCTCAGATGGCAGTGCCCTACGGAATCTATATTGAAGATTACCGCACCCTTGAGCAGGAGGCGTGGGAGATCGCAAGAATCGATCTTATTGATGAAGACCTGCTCGCAAAAGACAGAAGCAAAGGTATTGTGCATATCTATATTTCACCCGAAGAAAACCCCGCAGAAGCAGTTTCTTTCCTTACCGAAAGACTTTCCGCAGAGGGCATTGAGAATGAAATAGATGAATCGGTGTGCAAAAATGCCGATTGGGAAAACAACTGGAAAAAATATTTCAAGCCTATGCCTGTTGGCGAAAGGCTTCTTATCCGCCCCATCTGGGAGGATGAATATGATGCAGGCAACAGAGCTGTGCTTCATCTTGAGCCCGGTCTTGCCTTTGGTTCGGGCACGCACGATACAACAAGGCTCTGCCTCGAAACCCTTGAAAAATATGCAAACCCCGGCAAAACCGTGCTCGATATCGGTTGCGGAAGCGGAATTCTCTCTGTTGCGTGCCTTCTTTTGGGTGCAGACAGTGCGGTTGGTGTTGATATTGATGCTCTTGCGGTCAAAACCGCTAAAGAAAACGGCAAAACCAACGGCTTCGATGAGCCTGAATTTACAGTGCTTCAGGGTTCAACAACCGATAAAGTAACAGGAAAATATGATATCATAGCCGCCAACATTGTTGCGGATATCATTGTTAATCTTTGCAGTGACGTCAAAAATTATATGAATCCTGATGCCGTTTTCATAACTTCGGGTATCATTATTCCGAGAGAAGATGATGTGCTTGCGGCTTTTGCGGCAAACGGTCTTGAAGTTATCGCCCGCCACGAAAGCGGCGGCTGGCTCTGCTTTGAAACGAAGGTGGCAAAGTGATGAGTGTTCAGACTGAGCTCAGAGAATTTCTTCTCGAAAAAGGCGTTGCCGATGTGGGCTTTTTCAAGGTTGAAGACGGCGAAGAAAATCTTCCTTACGGCGTGAGTATTGTTGCCAGACTTTCAGAAAGCATCGTCGATGAAATCGAAGATGAGCCGACACATACTTATTTCAACCATTACCGCAACGTGAATGCATTCATTGATTCAATGCTTCTTCAGGCGGGTATGTTTCTTCAGCGCAAGGGATATAAATATATAACCGTTGCCGCTTCGCAGAGCATCAATAAAGACGGTTGGAATTATATGGCTCGCTATTCTCATAAAAAAGGTGCCTGCCTTGCGGGTCTCGGCTCAATCGGCAGAAATTCGCTTTTTCTTCATAATGAATACGGCAGTTATGTCAGATTGGGAACTCTTTTCACGGATTGTCCGTTTGAATGCGATAACACTCTTGCAAAGAGCGTATGTACGGGCTGTGATATATGCGTAAAAGCCTGCCCTGCCAAAGCCATCAAGGGCGGCGACTGGGCTCCCGGCACTGCGCGTGAAGAAATCTTTGACCCCGAAGCGTGCAGCACATATATGAAAACAAAGTTTCAGAAGATAGGCAGAGGTGCCGTTTGCGGCATATGTATGAAAGTATGTCCGATGAATAAACCGAAATAAATTCACAAAATTTTTATCCTCGAAAGGATGTTATAAATATGCTTACAGAAAAACAAATCCAGCGTATGCTGGGCAAACTCAAAAGGTTTGAGGATACTCTTGAGCCTATGGTGTTCAGCAAGGTAGCCGAAATCGAAGCTTCGGCTTATGAAACAGCAGAAAGACTTTATGAAATCCCCGATGCATCTCTTTTCAAGGCAATCGAAAAGGGTGAAACCTGGGGCGGCCCCAGATCGTTCTGTTGGTTCAAGAGTGAATTCACAGTGCCCGAAGAGCTTGACGGCAAGAATATCTTCATTAAACCTCACACTCAGGGCTATGAGTCACTTCTTTGGGTCAACGGCGAGCCTTTCGGCACATTCGCAACAAAAATCGTTTTCACCGGCCACGGCAACCATTATTGCGACCTTCTCAAGATGAATGTCAAGGCAGGGGAGAAGATTGATATTGCTCTTGAGGTTTATGCGGGTCATCCTTATAAAGGCTGCGATCCTCTCGAAAATCAGCCTCTTCTGGATTATGTTTATACCTACGGCGGTATGGATATCTGCGTTAAGGATTATGAGATTCAGGAGTTCTATTTTGACCTTAAGGTTATCAACGAACTTGTTGAATGCCTTGATGAATATTCCTTCCGCAGAGGCGATATCGTAAACGCTCTTTATGAGGCACACAAGGTTCTTTATTATTCGTATGAGGACACTGATGAAGAAACCTTCAGAGCAGCTCTCAAGGCAGCTCATCCCTTCCTCAAGGAAGTTCTTGCAGTCAAGAATGGCCCCGAAGCACCCTTCGCAGGCATCATCGGCCATTCGCATATGGATACCGCATGGCTCTGGCCCGTTCCCGAAACAATCAAGAAGTGCGCAAGAACATATGCAAATCAGCTCGCTCTTATGGAGCAGTATCCCGAATATAAATTTGTTCAGAGCTCGGCTTGCCATTCTGATATGCTTCTCAAGCATTATCCCTCACTCTTCAAGAGAATTCAGAAGAGCGTTGCTGACGGCAAATATGAGCCCAACGGCGGCGTATGGGTTGAGTGTGACTGTAACATAACATCAGGTGAATCAATGGTCCGTCAGTTCCTTTGGGGACAGAGATTCACAAGAAAGCATTTCGGCTACACCTCAAACTGCTTCTGGCTTCCCGATACCTTCGGCTACAGCGCCGCAATTCCTCAGATTATGAAGGGCTGCGCCGTTGATTATTTCCTCACAACAAAAATTGACTGGAATGATACCAACAGATTCCCCTATGACACCTTCTATTGGCAGGGTATAGACGGAACTCAGGTGTTCACACATTTCAATAAAACCCATATGTGGCCTGCACCCTCGAATATGCACGATGTTATTGATGACAGAGGCGACCAGTCCATCAGAGAAAGAAGCGTCACCAATAAGCGTCTGGTTGCTTATGGCTACGGTGACGGCGGCGGCGGACCGCAGTTTGAAATGGTTGAAACTTCAAGAAGAATTGCAGACCTCAACGGCGTATGCAAAACAGAGCATATGTTTGTGGGCGATTTTATGAAGGATCTTGAAGCAACCGCAAAGAACCCCAACACTTATGTTGGAGAGCTTTATCTTGAGCTTCACAGAGGCACTCTCACCAATCAGCATAATATAAAGAGAAACAACAGAAAGGCAGAACTTGCCCTTCGTGACCTTGAATATTTTACCGTTGATGCTGCTGTTAAGGCGGGCAAAGAAGCAACGGATGAAGTAACACATCCTCTTTATGAAAAGCTTCTCATAAATCAGTTCCACGATATCCTTCCCGGCACCTGCATCCCCGATGCACACGTTCTTGCGCTCGAAGAAACAAACTGGGTAATCGATACAGCAAACGCTGAAATTGCAAACGCAGTTAACGGCGAAGGCAATTATATAACCGTCACAAACACTCTTTCGTTTGACAGAAACGATCCTATCTTCCTTGAATGCGAAGCAGGTCTTGTTGCAGATTGCGGTTGCAAGCAGCAGGCATACACAAACCTTGACGGCAAGAATGTTCTTATCATCAGCGGTCTTACCGTTCCCGCTTTCTCAACAGTTAAAATTAATCTTGTTAAGGGTGAAGCATCGGCTGAAAGCGAAATCAAGCTTGACGGTGATAAGATGTCAACACCTTTTGCAGACATCACATTTGACGCAAAGGGTTATATCTCATCATTCGTTGATAAGAGAATGAACAGAGAACTTTGCAGCGGTGAATACGCTCTCAATACTCTTCTTATGGCAGAAGACCTTCCTGCACATTGGGATAACTGGGATGTTGATGCAGACCTTGAATGCAAGTTTGCCGATAATTCCGTTCTTCTCAGCAGAGAGGTTGTTTCACAGGGCGCAGCAGCGGTTGTTATCAGAAGCAAATATGCAATTTCAAAGAAATCAACCGTAACTCAGGATGTATTCTATTTTGCAGACAGCGCAGAAATTCGCTTTGATACTCTTATGGATTGGCAGGATGATCACAGATTCCTTAAAGCTGCGTTTGACACATCAATCCACAGCGATTTTGCACGCTTTGAAATTCAGTACGGTAATGTTCTCAGACCCACAACGCGAAACAATTCTGAAGAAAAAGCAAAGTTTGAGGTTGTTAACCATAAGTTCACTGACCTTTCAGAAACCCGTTGCGGCGTTGCAATTCTCAACGACAGCAAGTATGCAATCAGCGTTGAGGGCGGCAATATGCGTCTTTCTCTCCATAAGGGCGGCACAAGACCCGATTTCAACGGCGACAGAGGTCTCCACAGAACAGTTTATTCATTCCTTCCCCATACAGGCGGTTTCTCAACAGAGGCTGTTATCAGACCCGCTTATGAACTGAATGTTCCCGTTGTTGCAGGTAAGGGTGAATTCAGCGCAACGGCACTTGTTCTTCCCAAGGCTGAAAACGTTATTGTTGAAGTTATCAAACCTTGCGAAGACGGCGAGAAGGCATTCATTGCCCGCCTTTACGAAACTGAAGGAACTTACACAAACTGCCCCGTTGAATTCTTTGACGGTGCAAAGAAGGTTGAAATCACAAATATGCTTGAAGAAGTTCAGAGTGAATTTGCAGCAAGCGAGCTTGCATTCAAGCCTTTTGAAATCAAGACACTCAAGATTTCATATTAATTGAGGTAAGCAAATGAAAACATTTGAACTTAAGCTCAAAAACGAAGGTGTAACCTTAACCGTTTATCTTCCTGATGCATCAAGAGAAATGCCCAGAATGGCTGTCAGGCCCGGTATGCTTGTTATCCCCGGCGGCGGCTACGGTATGTGCTCAGACAGAGAGGCAGAGCCCATTGCTCTTGCCTTTGCATCAAAGGGATTTGCGGCGTTTGTGCTCAGATATACCGTTGGTGCGGATAAATGCTTTGAAATGCCTCTTGCAGATGTTAACGAGGCAATGGAGATTATCCACGCAAATGCTGAAGAATGGGGCGTAAACAAAGAAAAAATCGCTTCAATCGGTTTTTCGGCGGGCGGTCATCTTTGCGCCGCGCTTGCAACAATGGGCAAAATCAGACCCAACGCAAGCGTGCTGATTTATCCCTGCATTCTCGAATCAATCGGTAAGGTGCTTGCGTTTCCCGTGCCTTCGCTTGATGAAAAGGTTGACGAAAATACACCCGCAACTTTCATCACAGCTTCCCGTGAGGATACCTGCGTGCCCATAAAGAATTCGCTCGCATATGCAACAGCGCTTGAAATGGCGGGCATTCCCTTTGAAATTCACATTTTTGAAAAGGGTTATCACGGCTATTCACTTGCGGATTGGACGGTTTATTCAAAAGCCGAGGAAGAATACTGCGCACACCTTCAGTGTTGGTTTGATCTTTGCGTTAAATGGCTTTATAAGAGATTTGAACTTTAATTAAAAAATGCAAAACTTAACCCCCTCTGCAATTGTGCAGAGGGGGCTTTGCTATCCTATAGCCTGAGTTGTTTCTTTATCAAAAAAATATGCAGATGAATTGCAGAATGCAAGCTTTACACAATCACCGCTGCTTATTTTTTCTTCAGCCTTTATGCGGGCAATGCATCTTTTACCGCCGAGCTCAAAATAAACATTGGTTTCATTTCCTGTCATTTCGGCAATTTCTGTTTTGACGGTCATTTTGCAGCAATTTTTTTCGTCTTTGGCTTCTTCTGCCGAGAGAAAATGCTCGGGGCGTATGCCGAGAACAATTTCTTTGCCGATATAATCTTCAAGATATTCTTTTTTATCTTTCGGTGCGGCGATTTCATAGCCTGAAAAGCAAATTTTCAGCCCGTTGTCGTTTGCTACCGTTGCATCAATAAAATTCATCTGAGGTGAGCCGATAAAGCCTGCAACAAACATATTTGCAGGCTCGCTGTAGAGCATCTGCGGTGTGTCAAACTGTTGTATAACGCCTTTGTCCATAACAACAATTCTGTCTGCCATTGTCATCGCTTCAGTCTGGTCGTGGGTAACATATACGAATGTTGTCTGAAGCCTTTGATGAAGAGATGTTATCTGGCTTCTCATTTCCGTGCGAAGCTTTGCGTCGAGGTTTGATAAAGGTTCATCGAGCAAAAACACTTTCGGGCTTCTTACCATAGCTCTGCCGAGGGCAACTCTTTGCCGCTGACCGCCCGAAAGCGCACGCGGTTTTCTCTCAAGATAAGGTTCGATTTCCAGAATTTTTGCAGCCCATTTAACTTTTTTATCGATTTCATCCTTCGGCATCTTCTTGAGTTTCAGAGCGAATGCCATATTTTTATATACCGACATATGAGGATAAAGTGCATAACTCTGAAAAACCATTGCTATATCTCTGTCTTTAGGTGGAACATCATTGACCTTTTTATCATCTATAAAAAGCTCACCTGATGTTATATCTTCAAGCCCTGCAATCATCCGAAGGGTGGTTGATTTTCCGCAGCCTGAAGGGCCGACAAGCACAACGAATTCCTTGTCTGCAATTTCAAGCGAAAGGTTGGGAATAACCGTCACTTTTCCGTTATCAAAGCTTTTTACAACATCCGAGAATTTTATTGTTGCCATAGTTACCCCTTGACGGCGCCTGCCACAACGCCCTTGATAATATATTTCTGGCA
>JAZLBI010000181.1:0-12607 GCA_045613625.1 Acutalibacteraceae bacterium
AAAGGAAAAATCGGCCCTTCAACTCTTCCCGCAATGAAGGGTGTTGCAAAGAAACCCGCAGTTTTTGCCGCATTTATGATGACTCTTCTCAAAATGTCATCGCTCCTCACAGCAACTGAAGCTCCCGCTGATGAAGAAGGCAAGAAGCTTCTTGTTAAGTGCTATTTCTATCTGCTTTCAAGCGGTATCAGCACTCTTAACAAGCAGGGTCACGAAGAGATTCATAACTGGACTCTCAAGAGCCCCGACAGAGTTTATGCGTGGGCAGTTAACGATTATCCCGAAATTTCTGCATATATCCGCATCAAGGCAGGCAAATCAAAGGCGGGCAGAGGCGTTTACAAGCGCGCTCTTCCCTTCTTCACAATGAGATTTGACAGCCTCGACAGCGCACTCGGAATTCTTATGGGCACGGCAGATATGCTTGAATTCACAAAGACAGGCAAGCTTATCATGGACGGCGCTCCCGAATTCGGCGCAGAAATCGGTAACTATATGCTGATGGTTGGCGACTACGCAAGATAAAAGCAAAACATAAAGCTCCGAAGCTTAAAGCCTCGGAGCTTTTTTCATACTCTTTTGTTGTTATTCTGAATTGTGAGTGTTTTATCTTTTTCTTTCTTCTTCATCTTTCTTATATTGAGTTGGAGTCTTATACTCATTATAATAATCATAATCGTCTGATGATATATCAAAACTATCAGTATCTGTAAAAATATCGTAATCTATTCCTTTAGATTTCATAAAATCATTGATCCATTGCATTTTTTCCTTGTATTCGTTTTTATTTAATAAGAATGTTTGCTCTCCCATTTTTCTGAAATTTTCTGATAAATTTTTACTAAATATCGTTAATTTATCAAAAGCATAATATATTTGTTTGACATCTTCATCTTCAAAATTCTTTTCGTTCATTATTTCGGTTATTCTGTGCATTGTTTTAAATTCAAAATCAGCCATATTTATCACCTGTTATTAAGAGATTTTCAGAAAATTACTTCTACGCTGTATTTTACCATTTATTTTGTTTGATTGTCAAACAAAAATCATTCATCCAAATTTTTTACAGTTGGCAGATTCCAGCGGAATATCGTTGCAAGAATTCTGATAACGATAACCGAGCCTGCGCCGAGAATGATTGCGAGGGTTGCTGAGCAGACATCGTAATATATTAATAAGTAATATATTATTGCGCCGATGATTGCGGCAAGGGCATAAACTCTTTTTCGCAGGATTTTCGGAACTCTGCCTGCCATTATGTCACGCATAACGCCGCCGCCAACACCTGTGAGCACGGCAACGAAAACAGAGAGAAACATATTCTCTTCAAAGCCGCAGGCGATTGAACTGTTGACACCGCCAACAACAAAAACCGAAAGACCGATTGAATCAAAAATATTGATAACCTGCGAATAAACATCATAGTGTTTTTTGATTTTTTTGCCGAAGAAATAAGCGATAACAAAAACCGCAAGCGAGGTTATAACCGCTGTTACCGCATAAATGCTTTTGCGGAATGCCATAGGCGGAGTGTAGCCGAGAATAAGGTCTCTCACAATACCGCCGCCAACCGCAGTTACCGTGCCGAGCACAATTGCGCCGAAAATATCGAATTTCTTTTCGAGCGCAGTGATAACACCCGTTACGGCAAAGGCAACCGTACCGATTATTTCAATTATAAGCATTATTGAATCAATGTTCATTTCGTTTTCTCCTGACGATTTGTTCAGCGGCAAAGAAGATGATTCCGCCTGATATATAGCAAATGATATCCTTGATGTCAAAGGTTCTGCCGATAACCGTGCTTATGATTTCATTATCCGCAAGCCCGATAACATTCACAAAATCAAAATATTGCAGAGTTTCAACAAAAACCGCAAAAAGAGTTGCATAAACGGGCATAAGCCTGATTTTATCGGGGATAAATATGCGAAGAAAGGCGCAGACGAGCATAACAACGAGCGCATCGCCCATATACGGGCGAACGAAGCTGTCGTGAACAAAAAGCGCGATGAGAATTTCTGCCGCAAAGAGCAGAATGAGGATGATAAAATATGTAATCCTAAGCTTTTTCTTCATTTTTTCTTTTCCTCAGCTCTGCAAAAAAATCAGAGAGCAATGCTGCACATTCCTCGGCCATAAAGCCTTCAACAACTTCAGGCTTATGATTATACGGCAGGTCAAAAAGATTGACAACCGAGCCGCAAGAGCCCGCCTTTTTATCGCTTGCGCCGTAAACAAGCCGGCGTATTCTTGAATTGATTATAGCGCCGGCGCACATCGGGCAGGGTTCAAGGGTAACATACATTTCGCATTCCCACAGCCGCCAGCCGCCGAGCTTTTTGCAGGCGAGATCAATCGCTTCAATTTCGGCGTGGGCAAGAGCGTTTTTGCCGTATTCTCTGCGGTTTCTGCCAAAAGAAATCACCTCGCCGTTTCGCACGATAACCGCGCCGACGGGCACTTCAAGCTCATCGGCGGCAAGTTTTGCCTGTTCAATTGCGAGAGTCATAAAATCAAAATCGGTCATAATTTTCCTTATGTTTAAGGGCGACTTATATAAGCCGCCCTTTATAAATTTTATTTTCTTAAATCAATCTTTTCAACGTGCCAGATATCTCTTGCGTAATCGTTGATTGAACGGTCTGCGGCGAAGATTCCTGCGCCTGCGATGTTCATAAGTGACATTGTATCCCACTTCTTTGCGTCGTGCCAGATTTCTTCTGCGGTTTTCTGAATATTTCTGTAATCTGCAAAGTCAGCAAGCACCATATAGGGGTCGTGATTGACGATAGTGCCGCTGATTTCGCCGAAATGCTTGCCGTTGATGCCTACATTGATATAATCAATAACAGCACGAATTTCTGCGTTGTTATTATAGTAATTCTGAGGCACATAACCGCTTTTTTTCAGCTCGTTGACCTCGGGGGTGCTCATGCCGAAGATGAGGATGTTATCTTTGCCGACAGCATCATGGATTTCAACATTCGCGCCGTCCATTGTGCCGAGAGTGATTGCACCGTTTATCATCAGCTTCATATTGCCTGTGCCGCTTGCCTCTGTGCCTGCGAGAGAAATCTGCTCGCTGATGTCTGCGGCGGGCATAAGCGCCTCAGCCATAGTAACGTTATAATCCTCCATATAAACAACCTTGAGAAGGTCTTTAACATCGGGATCATTGTTGATGAGGTTTGCAAGGGCGAAGATGAATTCGATGATTTTCTTTGCCATATAGTAGCCCGAAGCAGCCTTTGCGCCGAAAATATAGGTGTGGGGAGTATGATTGCCGTTCGGATTTGCCTTGATTTCAAGATATTTTGCAAGAATATTGAGAGCGTTGAGATTCTGTCTCTTATACTCGTGAAGGCGCTTGACCTGAACATCGAATATCGATGAGGGGTCGAGGCTGATGCCTGTTTTGCTCTTAACAAGCTTTGCGAAATCTTCTTTGTTTGCTGTTTTGATTTTGCGAAGATTTTCGAGCACTGCCGCATCGTCTTTGTAGTCACGGAGCTTTTCGAGATTTGATGCATCATAGATAAATCCGTCGCCGATAAGGTCGGTGAGCATACCCGTAAGGCGGGGGTTTGCCTGACAGAGCCAGCGGCGGTGAGCGATGCCGTTTGTAACGTTTGTGAATTTATCGTTATCGAGGGTATAGAATTCGTTGAAAATTGTATCTTTGAGAATCTGGCTGTGGAGAGCGGAAACACCGTTCACCTTGTGGCATACTGCAACGCAGAGGTTTGCCATTCTGACAGCGCCGTTTGATATAACAGCCATTCTTTCAACTCTGCCCGCATCACGGGTTGCGTCCCAGATTTTCTTTCTGAATCGGTTATCGATTTCTTTAACGATCTGATGAATTCTGGGAAGAAGGCGCATAAAGAGGTCTTCGCTCCAGCATTCGAGAGCTTCTGCCATAACGGTGTGGTTTGTGTATGCGCAGCATTCTTCAACAACTTTGTATGCATCATCCCAACCGTAGCCGCATTCGTCGAGAAGAATTCTCATAAGCTCGGGAATGGCGAGGGTGGGGTGGGTATCGTTGATGTGGATTGCGTTCTTTTCTGCAAAATTTTCGAGTGAGCCGTAGTGTCTGAGGTGGCGAGCAACAATATCCTGAATCGAAGCTGAAACAAGGAAATACTGCTGACGAAGGCGAAGGCTCTTGCCTTCCTGATGGTTATCGGCGGGATAAAGCACCTTGCTGATAACCTCTGCCATAGCCTTTTCTTCCATTGCGCGCATATAATCGCCCTGATTGAACATCGCCATATCAATGCCGTCAACTTTAGCTGACCAGAGGCGGAGCACTGCGGCGCCCTTGCCGTCTTTGCCCGCAACCATCATATCATAAGGAACAGCCTTGACTGTTTTGCAATCTTTGAGTTCAACCTGATGGAAGGGACCTTCCCAACTGTCTTCAACTCTGCCTTCGAATTTAACCTCAACGGTCATATCTTCACGGGGAACAAGCCATACTTCGCCGCCGGGAAGCCAGAAATCGGGCATTTCGGTCTGCCAACCGTCAATTATTTTCTGCTTGAAAATACCGTATTCATAAAGAATTGAATAACCCATACCGTTATAGCCCTGATTTGCAAGAGCATCAAGGTAGCAGGCTGCAAGTCTGCCGAGACCGCCGTTGCCCAGACCCGCATCGGGCTCGCAGTCATAGAGCTTATCAAGCTTTACGCCGAAAGCGGCAAGAGCTTCTCTTGCGGTTTCGGTAAGATTAAGATTATAGAGCGTGTTTTTGAGCGCTCTGCCCATAAGAAATTCCATGCAGAGGTAATAAACCTTTTTCTGACCGGTTTCGTTTGATACTCTGTCAAACTCTCTTCTGGAATCTCTGGCCATATCTCTGACTATAATTGAAAGAGCTCTGTAAAACTGCTCGTTGGTAGCGTCCTTGGGGGTTACGCCGAAAAAGTGAGAAAGCTTTGAAGAAATCATTTCTTCAAGCTGTGCTGTGGTAAGTGCCATGTATTCATCCTCCTAAAACTATACTGTATAATATTACACTAAATTTCAATATATTACAACAAATTTTTTACAAATATTTAATTTTATGCACTTGTGAGATATAGAAATTTGGGGTATAATATTCTAAAAATTTGGAAAATTTGCAAAAAACGGTGATGAACAATGAATATATGCCCGGATTTTCAGCTTAAAAATTATCTTCTTGAAAAGGAAGAGAGAAAAGGGATAAGGCGGCTCAGCAGCCTTGCGGCAATCGGCGTTATGGGTTATCTTGCCGTGAGCACGGTTATGTCAATTCCGCTGATATTTCCGACCCTCGGCAATCTTTACGCTAATGACCCTGCGTTTCAGAGCGCCGTAACAATATTTTTATCTGTTTTCAGCATGCTTATTCCGTTTGGGCTCTGCGGATTGTATGCAGAGAAAAAAACAGGCACCGATGCATTCCGATTCGGCAAACCCGTAAGCGTTCCGCTGATGATAACGGCTGTTTTTCTCGGCTTTTTCGTTTGCCTTGCGGGCAACTATGTAACAGGTCTTTTTGTTGAAGTTGCGGATACCGTCGGCGTTAAGCTGACCTCGCCCGAATATACGACTCCTGATAGTTTATCGGGCAGATTAATATATGCGGTTGCGATAGCGGTTGTTCCCGCTCTCGTTGAAGAATTTGCAATAAGAGGGGCGGTTATGCAGCCTCTCAGAAAATACGGCGATTGGTTTGCGATTGTTGCTTCGGCAATTGTTTTCGGAGTGCTTCACGGCAACCTTATTCAGGCTCCTTTTGCGCTCATAGCGGGCATCGGAATCGGCTATGCGGTGTGCATCACAGAGAGCATGTGGACGGGCGTTATAATCCATTTTCTCAACAATTTTTACGCCGTTGTGACGGAATTTATGATTGCCGATATCACGAACGAAGAAAAGCTCAATAAAGTATATTATATAACGATGGGTGCGCTTTATGCGGTTTCGATTGCGGGTTCGGTTGCGTTTGTTATAATAAGAAAAAAACGCAGGCTCACAAAACCTGCAACAGCGCTTTCAACGGGCGGAAAATTTGCGGCATTTATTTTCTCTGTTCCGATGATTATTTCGCTTCTGATTATGCTTGCCTTAACGGCGCAGTTTGTTGAAATCACTTGGTTTAAATAAAAAGCAAGAAGACGGTGCTTTCGGGCACCGTCTTCTGCATAGGGTTGAATTGAGGAGGGGTATTGCGTACTCAAATAATGAGCAGTACTTTGCAGGTTGCGGCTCCTGCTTGGTACACTTGAATGATACCCCGAAAATATTAATTGCGTGTGAATGCATTTTTAACAGATGTGAGATATTTTATTAACTTTGCCGCAAACTTTGCCGCACCGTGTTGAACGGTGCGATTTTTTGTTATTTTATGCAGTTTTCGAATTTTTCGCGAAGCTCTGTCTTGACCGTATCCTTGAGGAGATTGAGGCGGAGAATTTTGTTTGCCTTCATATAATCTCTCGACATAAAGTCGCCCGCAACAATGTTGACTCTTTCAAGCTTTACGGGGTCTGCGGCAACATCTGCCATAAGCTGAGGAAAGAGTTTACGCACAGGCTCATCAAGGTCATCGGGCCATTTCGACCAGCCGGTGCTTGTTCCGGGATTAGGGGTTTGCTGAGTCTGAAACCAGAAGAAGCCTTCTGATTCGATTTCGAGAAGATAATTCTGGATTTCCTTTATGAATTTTTCGGGTACATAGCCGTAAACCACAGGGTCCCAGGGCCCTTCGATGGGGCAGTCACAGCTGTAATCATATTCTTTGTTTTTGTTGAGAAGTATATATTTTTTGCCCGATTTGCGAATATCACCCATAGTCACATTCCGGATGTCGTCAAACTCGGTGAGTGCATATTTTTCGGGGCTGAGATATTCGGCGATAAGGCGGTTTGCCTCGGCCGTGTTGCTGTTATAGCTGAGCTTGATGGGACCGATACTCTGATTCATATATGTTTTGAGGTCGAGAAGAAAAAATTCATCCGATTCATCAAAAATCTTTTTCAGGCTCTTGAAAAACTGCTCTGCGGGCATACCCTTCATAATGCCGTGAGCGGCAAAAAGTCTGCCTTTTCTGTCGGCTTTTATTCTGATGTCAAAATATCTTACACCGCAGAGATATTGCTCATAAAGCGAGCCGCCCTGACACCTTCCGAATTTGAACATCCCCGCAGTGGGAGCGTTATGAGAGCCGGGCATAACGATTTTTGTGATTTTTGCTTCGTCTTTAATATATGACATCCAATTTTTATAAAACATATTTTATACCACCTGGAAAATATAGAATTTGAGATAATCCGTTTCGGGCACATTCCATAAAACGGGATGGTCGCACGCTTGCTGACGGGCTTCAATCTGCTTGAGCTGAACGCCTGCATCTGCGGCGGCATCGTGAAGCATTTTAACAAACAAATCGTTTTTCATAAAGTGAGAGCAGGAGCAGGTTGCGAAATATCCGCCTCGGGGAAGAAGCTTCAGCGCACGGTAGTTGATTTCTTTGTATCCTCGCTCGGCATTCTTGACCGTTTTTCTGCTTTTTGTGAATGCGGGAGGGTCGAGAATGATGAAATCATAAGGCTTTCCGCCCTTTGCTTCAAGCTCGGGGAGAAGGTCAAAAACATCGGCGGCAAGAAACTCCATTCTGCCGTCAAGACCGTTTCTTTCGGCGTTCGCTCTCGCCATTTCAACCGCTGTTTCGGAGATATCAACGGCTGTTACCTTTTCTGCGCCGCCCATGGCTGCGTTGAGCGCAAACGAGCCTGTGTGAGTGAAGCAATCGAGCACCTTTTTGCCTTTTGCGATTTTTGAAACGGCAAGGCGGTTGTATTTCTGGTCAAGGAAAAAGCCTGTTTTCTGTCCGTTTTCAACATCGACAAGATATTTTATTCCGTTTTCGCAAATTTCGGTAACGGGTGACTCGGGATGGGGGATTTCCTCGTACCAGCCTTTATATTGCGCAAGACCTTCAAGCTCACGGATTGCAACATCGTTTCTCTCGAAAAGACCGCTGATTTCTTCGCCGCTTTCACGCAGGATTTTAACAAGGGTTGAATAAATCATATCCTTGATTTTTTCCATACCGAAAGATAAAACCTGAGCAACGAGGATATCCGAAAATCTGTCAACGGTAAGCCCGGGAAGACCGTCTGCTTCGCCGAAAATCAGGCGACAGCAGGAAAAGTCATCGCCCATAACGGTTTTTCTGTAGTCAACGGCATATTTCAGCCTTCTTTCCCAGAAAGCGGGGGAGAAGGCTTCGTTTGCGTTTGAAGAAAGAATGCGCACTCTGATTTTGCTTTTTTCGCTCAGAAAACCCGTGCCGAGATATGAGCCTTTCTGCGAAAGCACATCAACGAGGCAACCGTTTTCAAAATCGCCGAAGGTTTGAGTGATTTCAGCATCATAAACCCACGGATGGCCTCTTTTTATCGAAGCTTCTGCTTTCTTTGTGACCGTCACAATGGGAAAATTTCGTTTGTTTTTCATATGTTCATCCGTTTCTGTTTTGTTTTTTAAAATCATATCATTTATTGCAGTTGTTGTCAATGAGGGCGAAGGTTGTGAGGATTTTGTTTCGCTCGGAGCGGCAAAATATGCAAGTTATTCATAACTAACTTGCGACAAAGTAATATTTATAAAAAAAACAGGAAAAAATATTATATAATCGTGCAAAAAAATATCGATAAAAAGTAGCTTTTTTTATTTTTATATGATATAATGCTGTAGAATGCAAGATTATGGGCAAATGTGCCTGCGGTTTTGCAAAACAATTTCTGTATGTTTTATTAAACAGATAAATTTTCATTCAGGAGGAATGGCTCAATGGTAAAGAAGATCAGCAACTTACCCTTTACCGGCACCCCCGAGCAGGAGGCTCAGCTTAAAGCAATTATCGCTGAGTGCGCCGGTGACAAGAGCATGCTTATGCATGTTATGCAGGAGGCACAGAACATCTACGGTTATCTGCCCATCGAAGTTCAGACCATAATCGCAGACGGTATGAATGTTCCCCTTCAGAAGGTTTACGGCGTAGCAAGCTTCTATGCTCTTTTCTCACTCACCCCCAAGGGAAAATACAACATCTCTGTTTGCCTCGGCACAGCTTGCTATGTTAAGGGCTCACAGGAGATTCTCGACAAAATCTGCGAAGTTCTCGGCGTAGCTCCCGGCGAATGCACTGATGACCTCAACTTCTCGGTTGAAGCTTGCCGTTGCATCGGCGCCTGCGGTCTTGCTCCCGTATTCACAATCAACGATGACGTTTACGGCAGAGTAACTCCCGACGATATTCCCGATATCATCGCTAAATACAAGAACTGATCCTACCGCTCAGCGGAAAAGAGGAATTTGGGTATGACAATCAACACTATCAAAGAATTACTCGGCGCTGAGGTGCTTTGCGGCAGCGAAAGCCTCGATAAAGAAATTCATTCCGCCTGCGGAAGCGATATGATGAGCGATGTGCTCGCATATGTCAAAGACCAGGCTGTTCTGATGACGGGTCTTGTCAATGCGCAGGTTATCCGCACGGCAGAGATGATGGATATGCACTGCATTGTTTTTGTGCGCTCCAAAAAGCCGTCGCCCGATATGCTTGAGCTTGCAAAAGAAAGCGGAATGGTTATTCTTACAACCCCCAGACGTATGTATGAAGCATGCGGTATACTGTATTCTAACGGACTCAAAGGAAATGGTGACTCAAATGGCTGAACCACTGATATTCCGGTTTGAAGTTGACGGCGATAATTTCACTTCGGCGGGTCAGGCTTCCGTTCAGGTTAAAAAGAATCTGCGTGAGCTTGGCATTGCTCCCGAAATAATCCGCAAGGTTTCAATCGCTATGTATGAAGGCGAAATCAATATGGTCATTCATGCACACGGCGGCATTGCGGAAGTTATCGTCAGCGACGAATGTGTTGAAATAATTCTTAAGGATTCCGGCCCGGGTATTGCCAATATCGAGCAGGCTATGCAGGAGGGCTTCTCAACAGCTCCCGATAATGTGCGCTCGCTCGGCTTCGGCGCGGGTATGGGTCTGCCCAATATGAAAAGATACACCGACTATATGCATATAGATTCGGTTGTAGGTGAAGGAACCACCATCACAATGAAGGTTAATTTTTGAGTTAACTTAACAGGGAGATGTATTTTAAATGAATACATATATCCATTCGGTTTCGCTCGACTCATCAAAATGCACCGGCTGCACAACCTGCATGAAACATTGCCCCACAGAGGCAATAAGAATTCGCAACGGCTGCGCAGTTATTGATTCTGAAAGATGCATAGATTGCGGCGAGTGTATCCGTAACTGTCCCAACAACGCCAAAAAGAGCATATGTAACTCTTTTGACGAAATAAACAACTATAAGTATAAAATCGCTTTGCCCGCACCTGCGCTGCTTGCTCAGTTTGATAATCTCGATAACCCGGGCTATGTTCTTCAGGGGCTTATCGATATCGGCTTTGACGAGGTGTTTGAGGTTTCAAAAGCCGCCGAGCTTGTTTCGGCTTATACAAGGCTTTATCTTCAGACAGACGGCATAAAAAAGCCCGTTATCAGCACGGCTTGCCCCGTTGTTGCAAGGCTGATAGTGCTCAGATTTCCGTTTCTCAAGGATAATCTGCTTCCGCTTCTTCCGCCTATGGAGGTTGCGGCGGCTATGGCAAAACAGGAAGCTATCAAAAATCATCCCGAGCTTAAAAAGGAAGAGATATGCACCTGCTTCATCTCGCCTTGTCCTGCTAAAATGAGCTATGCGAGAAACGGCTTCGGAAGCTATAAAAGCGAGGTTGACCTTGTTGTTTCGATGAGTGAGATTTATCTTAAGCTCATCAATGTTATGAATCGCGAAAAAGCGTGCGATGCGGTTTCGCAGGCCGGCAGAATCGGCGTAAGCTGGGCTATCTGCGGCGGCGAAGGCTCTGCGCTTCTCAACGATAAAATTCTTGCGGCAGACGGAATAAACAATGTTATCTCCGTGCTCGACCAGATTGAAGACGGCAACATCCCGCCGATTGATTTTGTTGAGCTCAACGCTTGCCCGAGCGGCTGTGTTGGCGGAGTGCTGACAATTGAAAATCCCTATGTTGCAAAAAACAGACTTCACGCCTTAAGGCGCTATATGCCGATTTCGCTCAACAGCATATCTGATGAGGAATATATTCCCGAGGAGAGCTTCATAAGCGATATTCCGAGCTACAAGCCTCTCAACAGGCTCAGCGACAATCTTGGTGAATCAATGCGGCTTATGTCGCAGATTCAGGCTCTTCGCAAGGAGCTTCCCGGAATTGACTGCGGCTCGTGCGGCGCTCCGAATTGCAGAGCGTTTGCGGAGGATATCGTTATGGGCAATGCTGACAGAAACGAATGCATAATCGCCTATAAGGAGCTTATCAAAAAGTACATAAAGGATTATGACGGAGGTGAGACGGTTGACGGTTAAAGAGCTTTCAGAACAGAAAGGCTTTGCGGTTGTTTCATTGCCCGACGGTGAGCGTGAAATAAGCGGCGTTTACATCGGCGATCTTCTCAGCTGGGTTATGGGCAGAGCCAAGGCAGACGATGCGTGGATAACGATAATGTCCAACATCAACATTGTTGCGGTTGCTTCCCTTGCCGATACCGCCTGCATAATTCTTGCAGAGGGCGTATCGCTTGATGCTTCGGTTATTGAAACCGCAAACGCAAAGGGCGTTAACATCCTCACATCCGAAATGCCCGCCTATGAAACGGCAGCGGCAATCGGTGCTTTGATATGAAAAAATATTATTACGATCTCCATATTCATTCCTGCCTTTCCCCTTGCGGCGACGATGATATGACCCCAAACAACATTGCGGGTATGGGCGTTGTTGCAAAGCTGGATATTATGGCGCTGACGGATCACAACACCTGCCTTAATTGCCCCGCATTTTTCAAAACGGCAAAGGCAAACGGAATTGTGCCCGTTGCGGGTATGGAGCTTACAACTGCGGAGGATATTCACCTTGTCTGCCTTTTCGAGCATCTTGAGGATGCGATGAAATTCAGCGAAGAGGTGAACACACGCAGAATACCGTTCAAAAACAGAGTTGATATTTTCGGTCAGCAGATGATAATGGATGAAAACGACGAGATTATCGGAGTTGATGATTATCTGCTTTCAAACGCAACGCAGATAACCGTTGACGAAGCGCCCGCATTGGTTGAGGCTTTCGGCGGCATCTGTTATCCCGCTCATATCGACAGAGAAGCAAACGGAATTATCGCAACGCTCGGTGTTTTTCCCGATATGCCGTATTTTCCGTGTGCTGAGTTTCACGACAGCGACAAAATCGCTTCATACGGCGAAAAGTTCCCGATAATTTCGGAAAAGCCGCTTGTTGTGTCGTCAGATGCGCATTATCTCTGGGATATCAGCGGAAGGCTCAATTGCTTTGTGCTTGATGTTGAAGAAGAAACTCCCGAAAATATCCGCAAAAAGCTTTTTGAAAGGCTAAGGGGCTGAAAGGCTTATGAAAGAACTGTCACTCAATATTCTCGACATTTCAATGAATTCCGTTAAGGCGGAAGCAGAGAATATTCTGATAAAGCTTGTTGAAACAGACGATAAAC
>JAZLBI010000182.1:0-17057 GCA_045613625.1 Acutalibacteraceae bacterium
GCGCCTTTTCTGATAATCCCTTCATCATCTATAAAGTTATGAAGAGTTTCAAACGATTCTGCTTTGGCTACACCAAGAAATTTCATAATATCATCGGCAATCTTCCGTCTGTTTGCCGAAGCAAATCGCTGACACATTCTCATATCGTGAACATACGCTTCAGATTCATCACCCTCAAAATAGCAGTATTCGGGAGGAGTTTTTGTTCTTTCTGAAAGTTCTGCAGTAATACGCATCAATTCATCGGGGATTTCGCTTGCTTTTCCTGCTGCCATCAATCTGTCGTGAGCCTGCTTTTTGGCAGATTCAGCAGCATTTTTGCAAGCAGCAACAGCCTTTTGCTGATAAAGCTTTGCAACCTGTAAACCGAAATTACGTGATCCGCTATGTATCACAAGATAATAGTTGCCATCATCATCTCGGTCAACCTCAATAAAATGGTTGCCGCCGCCGAGAGTACCGAGTGAACGATAAATTCTGTCAAGATCGTTAAGCTCTTTATAGCAATAAAGATTTCTGACATAATCCATATCAGCATAATCCTTGTGAAGGTTGCTGCCCGCGGGTATACTTCTGTGAACAAAATCATCAAGTGCCGCAGCATCAAAATTAATCTTACCAAGACAAACGGTAAGCATACCGCAACCGATATCAACGCCGATAACATTCGGAATAACCTTATTACTCATCTGCGCCGTGAAACCAACAACGCATCCGCTGCCGATATGAACATCGGGCATAATTCTAACCTTTGAATCACGGAACGGAGGTTGAGCAAGAAGATTATAAATCTGATTCACTGCCACGGGTTCAACATTTTCGGTAAATATTTTTAAATCATAAGCCATAAATAACACCTGCTTTCTTATTTTTTCAGCAGACTCCGTATTATATAACAGATAAAATATATGTTTTTTCGCAAATAAATTATTTTCCAGATTTAATTTATATATTTCTAATCAAAATAAAAAACTCTTCGTAACTGATGTTACGAAGAGTTTTGGTGATCCATCGGAGATTCGAACTCCGGACACCTTGATTAAAAGTCAAGTGCTCTACCGACTGAGCTAATGGATCATTTGATGTTACGCTGTCTCAGACAGCTTTAATATAATATATCATTTATGCTTTCTTGTCAAGAGTTTTTATGAAAAAATTTTTATAATTTATTAAATCAAAATAAATTAAACTGCTTGAAATGTATATATATATGGTATATAATATTTTTTATAAATAAAACAAATAATTATGAGGCTGTTTTACCTCGGGAAAGGATAATTTATGAAACATATAAGAGGCCCTCAGGTCTATGATTACGGTTATCATGAAATAACAACTATAGATGATAAGATTCATAACAGTCTTATGGATTTCGCAATACTTAAACTTAAATCAGGCGATGTTTTCAGCGAAGAACAGCATCTTGAAAGAGCATATCTTCTCATAAGCGGTGAAATAACTTTTGAATGGGAAAATAACAGCGTGAGCGTAAACCGTCCTAACTGTTTTGACTATTGTCCGTGGGTGCTTCACGTTGCAAACGATGTTAAAGTTACTTTAAAAGCATCAAGTGATACAGAAATCGTAATTCAGAGAACAGAAAATGAGCGCACTTTCCCTTCAAAACTCTATACACCCGAAGAATGCAGAAATGAAAACAGAGGCGCCGGCACTATGCGCGAAACTTCAACAAGAATTGTTCGCACTGTTTTCGATTATTCAAACGCACCTTATTCAAACATGGTTTTGGGTGAAGTTATCGGATTCCCCGGCAAATGGTCAAGCTATCCCCCTCACTGGCATCCGCAGCCTGAAATTTATTTTTATAAATTTCTTCCCGAAAACGGTTACGGCTTTTCAGAACTCGGCGAAGACGTTGTTAAAACACGCCAGAATTCAACCGTATTCATAACAGAAAAGGAAACCCATCCGCAGACTACTGCGCCGGGATATGCTCTTTGGTATCTTTGGGTAATCAGACATCTTGACGGCAATCCGTATATCACGCCCACTTTTGTTGACGAACATCTTTGGGTTACAGACAGCGAAAAAGAGGCGGAAATGTGGCCGCCGATGAAACAATAAGGAGAAAATAATATGAAACTTACAATGTCACAGGCTCTTGTCAGATTTCTTGATAACCAGTATATCAGCTTTGACGGAGTTGAAACAAAATTTGTTGACGGTATCTTCGGTATTTTCGGTCACGGTTGCGTTGTAGGCCTCGGTCAGGCTCTTGAACAAGGCGGACACAGCCTCAAATTTTATCAGGGGCACAATGAACAAGGTATGGCTCATGCAGCAATCGCATATGCAAAGCAGAAAAACCGCCGTCAGATTATAGCCTGCACATCATCAATCGGCCCCGGTGCTCTTAATATGGTAACAGCAGCAGGAACTGCAACCGCAAACCGCATTCCCCTTCTTCTTCTTCCGGGTGATACATTTGCTTGCCGCCAGCCCGACCCCGTTCTTCAGCAGATTGAACAGCCTGCAAGCTACTCAACAACATCAAACGATGCATTCAAGGCTGTTTGTAAATATTGGGACAGAGTTGTAAGACCTGAACAGCTTATGACCGCCTGCCTCAACGCAATGCGCGTTCTTACAGATCCCGCAGAAACAGGCGCCGTTTGCATTGCGATGCCTCAGGATGTTGAAGGCGAAGCGTTTGATTATCCTGATTATTTCCTCAAAAAAAGAGTATGGTATCTTGACAGACGCTCACCCACACAAAGAGAAATCGATGCAGCTGTTGAAGCAATTATGAAAAGCGAAAAACCTCTTCTTATTGTTGGCGGCGGTGTAACATATTCAGAAGCCTGGGAAACAGCTCAGTTCTTTGCAGAAAAATTCAATATCCCCATCGGCGAAACTCAGGCAGGCAAAGGCAATATCCGTTGGGATATGCCGCTCAACATGGGCGGTATCGGCGTTACAGGCGGTCCTGCAGCAAATGCAATCGCAAAGCAAGCTGACCTTGTTATTGCTGTCGGAACCCGTCTTACGGATTTCACAACAGCTTCGAAATGGGGCTTCCAGAATCCTGACGTTAAGATGCTTTCAATCAACATCTGCCCGTTTGATGCATTTAAAATGGACTCAACTGCAGTTATTGCCGATGCAAAAACCGCAATGCTCGATATTATGGGTTCACTTTCTGTTAAGGGATATTATTCAAAATGGGATGATAATGAACTTTGCCAGATCAAAGAAGAATACATTGCCGAGGTTGACCGCTGCTACAGCGTTAATTTGAGAGAAGGTCTTTCTCAGACAAGAGCTCTCGGCGAAATTAACAGACTTATTAATAAGAATTCTGTTGCAATCGGCTCATCCGGCAGCCTTCCCGGATGCATGCAGAGACTCTGGCGTTCATCCGTTCCCAAAACATATCATATGGAATACGGCTTCTCCTGCATGGGTTATGAAATCTGCGGTGCTTTAGGTGTTAAACTTGCAGAGCCCGACAGAGAAGTTTACACAATGGTTGGTGACGGCAGCTTCCTTATGCTTCACAGCGAACTTTACACAGCTGTTATGGAAGGAACAAAAATCAATGTTATGCTCTTTGATAACTCCGGTTGGGGATGCATTGAAAACCTTCAGAACAATCAGGGTACCGACACATTCGGAACACAGTTCCGTGCAAGAAATCCGCTTACAGGCATGCTTGACGGTGCTATTGTTCCCATTGACTTTGCAAAAATTGCAGAAGGCTACGGATGCAAGGCATACACGGTTACAAATGTTGCTGAGCTGCGTGATGCAATCAAAGATTCAAAAGAACAAACAGTCCCCTGCCTTTTCGATATCAAAGTTGTTCACGGAAGCATGAGCGATGGTTATGACGCCTGGTGGCGAGTTGGAGTTGCTGAAGTTTCAACAAGCGAAAAGGTTCAGGCAGCATATGAAGAAATGAAATCCAACATTGAAAAAGCAAGACTTTATTGATAAACGGAGGAATATAAAATGCTTAACAAAGAAAAAGTCAGCCTTGCGATAGCTCCTATCGCCTGGACAAACGACGATCTTCCTGATCTCGGAGCTGAAAACACTTTTGAGCAGTGCGTGAGCGAAATGGCTCTCAGCGGCTTTAAAGGCAGTGAAATCGGCAACAAATACCCCAAGGATGTTGAAACACTCAAACATAAGCTTGATGTGAGAGGTCTTCGAATCTGCAACGCTTGGTTCTCATCTCTTCTTCTTTCAGAAGGCTATGAAGCAACAATTGAAGCATTTATCAAGCACAGAGATTTTCTTCACGCACTCGGAGCAAAGGTAATCGGAGCCTCCGAACAGGGCAACTCAATTCAGGGTAAGGCTCTCAGCATCTTCGGAGATAAGCCCGTTTACACTGATGAACAGTGGGAACTTATTGCAAAGGGCTTCAATGAAATGGGAAGACTTGCCAAAGAAAAAGGTATGTATTTTACCGTTCATCATCATATGGGCACAGGTGTTCAGACTGAAGCTGAAATTGACAAGCTTATGGAAATTACCGATCCCGATCTTGTTTATCTTCTTTATGATACCGGTCATCTTTCATTCTCAGGCGAAGACGCAATCGGTGTTCTTAAAAAGTATGTTAACCGTGTTAAGCATGTTCACCTTAAGAGCATCCGTCAGGATGTTATTAACGAGGGCAAAGAAAAGGGCTGGAGCTTCCTTGACTGCGTTAGAGCGGGCTCATTTACCGTTCCCGGTGACGGCGACTTTGATTTCACACCCGTTTTCGATATTCTCGATGAAGCAGACTATGAAGGTTGGGTTGTTGTTGAAGCAGAGCAGGATCCTGCAAAAGCAAATCCCTATGAATATGCTTGCCTTGCAAGAAAATATATTGCAGAAAAAACAGGTCTTTAATAAAATTTATGCCTCTGTATGATTTCATACAGAGGCTGTTTTTATAGTGTTTTGCATTAAAACAATACTGATTCACGAAAATTTTTCAAATAAAAACACCCGGATAATCCCCGGGTGTTTTTTATATTTAAAATACTGTTTCAAAGAAGCTTACATCGAAGCCGTATTTTTGGGTAAGGTCGCTGTAAACACCTATGTTGTTAAACCAAGCATAGATTGTTCCGATAAATCTTACAAATGCATCAAACGGTGAAGGAATTATAACATCGGGATGTCCTCCGTCATTTGATGTTTTAACGATTTTGTATGAGTTAAAGGGTGCATCTTCGCCGATATAGTATGATGAAACCGTAATTGAATCCTCTGTAAAATCGAGAGAATTATAAATAACTTTTTCATTGGGAACATTTGCGTAACCGATCCAATCTTCGTTAAGACCGTAATCGTCATCATTTCTGGGTCTTGTGATTGAGCCTGATACCATATATACGGTTCCTTCATTATCGGTCATTTCTGCCGAATAAGGCGCAACAGCTTTGCCGTTATAAAGAACATTTGAAACAGAGTAATAATGGCTGTGGCCGAGAAGAACAAGGTCGATTCCGAATTCATCTGCAATAGGTGCCCAAATCATACGAAGAAGGCCGTTTTCACTTTCTCTGTGAGGAATTCTGCCGCTGTAAAGGTCATGATGCGCCATCATAATCTTCCATTTAGCATCAGGATTCGCTTTTACTGCGTTCTTAACAAAGCTTCTGTGGTCTATTCCGCTTGCGTTGTTGCTGTCAACAACCATAAAAAGAACATCGCCTTTTCTGAACCAATAGTTTTCTCCAACATATGATGAAACAGTTGAGTCATCCTGCTGATTGGGCATATTGGTGAAAGTTTTATATGCAACGCCTTTTCTGTCGTGGTTACCGATTGTTGTTGCAACAGGAATCTTTTTAAGAACGTTTGCTGATGCAAGACCTTTATATTCGCTTTCAAGACCTTCAGAAGCCTGATCTCCGGTTGAAAGAAGAATGGAGGGGCTGTGTTTCAAATAAGCTTTATTAAGAGTATCGTTGAAAATTCCCGCTGTTCTTTTTAGTTCTTCATCATCAAGCTCGTCATTTGCTTTGTGTGATATATGAATATCAGTCATATAAAGCGCAGTGAACTCATTTTCATTATCATCTGTTTCAAAACTGTATAAAGCAGATTCAAAACCTTCGCTGTAGCATTTATATGAATATGTTTTGCCCGCTTCAAGCCCTGTGATTGTTACTTTGTTTGAATAATCTCCGTCATATGTTTCAACACAATAGCCGGTAAATGTTTCTGCATTATCTGTTAAAACATAACCCTCGCTGATAACAACTTTGGGTTCACTTTCGGTTTTTGAATACCAAGAAATATTCATTTCGCTGTTATCGCTTCCAGGGAAAAGAACAACTCCGTTATCGTATTCCTTTTCCCAGTTTGCAAGCCAAAGAAGATCAGCCGATGATGCAAAAGCGGGTGCAACCGCGGTAACAGCAATCAAAACCGCAAGTATTACCGTAAGAATTCTTTTTGATGTTTTCATATCAACATTCCTTTCATTTTTAATTATATTTCAAAGCGTAAACAACAATGAGAACACCGTTTTTAACGCTTATTTCACTTTTTTTGCCAACGAACTCATTGCTGATACCTAAAGGAAATGAATTTGAAAGTTCGGCATTATCGAGGTTATATTTCAGCCCTTTTATAGATACATCTTCAGATTTATCAGAATGAGAAAAAACAGAAATATATCCACTGCAGTTATCATCAAACCTTAAGGTTGAATTACAAATTGCAGTAATTATAACATCGCTGTGAATAAAAGCTGATATATTTTTTTGAGCTAAATTGGCAATTAGCTGAATGTTGGCAAGAGTGTGGTCAATTCTTCCGCCGCACGCGCCGTAAAGATGAAATTCGGTGTATCCTCTCTTAATACCTTCATCAACTGCCGCTTGCATATCTGTTATATCTTTTACGGGATTTAATCTGACGATATTATCACCTTCGGGAATCAAACCAAGGGAATCAAAATCGCCTATTATTATATCAGGATTAATTCCGGCATTTATGAGATAACGGTACCCACCGTCTGCAGCGATAATCAAATCATTTTCACATTTACAAAAATTCAGGTTTTCGCATTCGCCTGCACCTACAACACGGCAAACACCCATCAAAATCATCCTTTATAATTAATTATTTTTATTTTAATAACAATATCTTCAATTGTCAAGAAGATTGACAAAGCAATAAGAATAAAATATAATTTTTCTTATAAAAACATTCGGAGGAAATTATGGAAAATCATAAACCAATAAAAGAGCTTGAACTTTATATTATAAGACACGGTCAGAGTATGGGTAACGCAGGCTACGGAAGAGAAGATTTGACACCAAGAGAAGCAAATGATCCTCTTTTAACCGAAAAAGGATATAATCAGGCTGATAAAGCCGGTAAATATCTCGGCAATACAGATTTTGATGCTGTGTATTCAAGTGGTCTGATAAGAGCTGTCAGCACAGCTGACAGTATATTGAAATATCAATCATCCAAAAAGCCGCTCAATATCCTCCCTGCTCTTTCTGAGGTAGGAATTTCACCCGAATATGACGGATTAACGATTGACGAATTAAAGGAATTCTGTGAAAACGCCACTCTCGCAGACGGAATAAACGAAGATGATCCAAGAGTTTATCACAGCACTTTTGAAAATGAATCCGAAATATTTGACAGAGCCGCTTTTGTTATGGAATACCTGCATTCCAGATATAATAACGGAGAAAAAATCGCTGTTGTAGCTCACGCCGCATTTCTCACAATTCTCATATTTCATATTATGGGATTTTCTGAAGCGCCTGTTTTTGACATTGCAATTCAGAACACGGGAATTACAAAGGTTATTTTTTACAAACAGGGAACAAACCGTTATGGCGATATATCATTTGAATATATAAACTCAACAACTCATCTTGAATAAAAAATCAGCGTATACCAAACGGTATACGCTGATTTTTAAAATGCTGAAAGACTCTGCGAAGAGCCTGAAATCATAAACTGAGGATATTGTTCGCTTGCACCTGCATAAAAATCGCCGTCATAAGTTAAAAGCCAAACAATAAAATCGGCATAATCGGTGCCGTATGAACCCGAAACATGAGGTGCGCCCTTGATAATATATGTATATTCAGGGAAAAGTGCTGTTGAAAGATCAACAACTTTATCGGGAGAAAGATATTCAGGTTTTTCTGCAACATAGTCATCGCCCAAGGTTTCACCGTAAGGAGCAACAGTTGCATAACCTGACATCTGATATGTTTCAAGAATGTTGTCACCGTTGAAATGAGCACTTTCATATACGGGTATAAGCGGAGTATCATAATGCGCAACAACAGCAATTTCAACACCGTTATCGATCATTTCATTAATAAGATCGGTTTTATCATTCATCATTTTCTGAATTTTATCTGTTCTTGCAAGGAATGCAGCGTTTTCTTGATTTCTGCCGCCGAATATATATTCAATTGCATTCTCATAATCTTCTGATTGCACAAGACCCCACAAAGCCGGCATATGGCCGAAAACAGGAATTATTGCTTCTTTGTAAAGCTGTTCTTTATATCTTTCAAGAATAACGTCTGTGAGCTTCGTTACACCATCGAACACACCGATTTTATAAAGTGAATCAACAATAAATGCGAGCGCATCATTATTTATTAAACTGCTCAGATATTTATAAAGATTTTCTGAACTTATATCAACCTTGCCTGTCAGCAAATCGGAAGCAACCTGTGCGCCGCAGAAGGCTGATGAAAGAAAAAGGCATCTGTTAACTTTATCATATCCGTATTCCGTAAGATATCCGAGAGTCATCTGACCGCCCATGCTGCAGCAGATAATATTGACCTTATCATGGCCTGTCTCTTCAATTGCAGATTCAACAGCGGCGTTAATATCATCAGCAACAACAAAAGGATCAAGACGCCAATCATAATTGATATAATATGTATGCCCTTCGCCGAATGTTTCAATGCAGGTTCTTACGATGCCGTATTCAAAATCTTCTCCAGCGCAAAGATTCTCATAATTATCTGAACTTTCAGGATATTTCTGAACAGAAACATTATAAAGCGGATCACCGTTTTCGTCCATTATAAAGTTTCCGAATATATCCAAAACAAGCTCTGATATTTCATCAACAGCTGCATCAAAGCTGAATTTAAAAATACCTGCACCGAGAATTTTCAAAACACCCGTTACAATCATTTTAACATCGGTATTAATTGCGGGTTTCTCATTTTCTGTTCCGGTATCAACGGATAAACCTCCAAAGTCCATACCTCTGACAACAATCACGGGAAGATCATTGCATTCTTCCGTATGTTTTATCTCTGAAGCATAGGACGGAATAAAAGCAGAAAAGATGAGCGAAAAAGCCAAAAACAAACTGATAATTTTTTTCATTAATATTCCCCTTTTCAAATTAATTTGAGTATTCCGTCTTTTTCTTCAATATCAAACAAAACGGGTCTTTCTGCCGGATTTTCGTTAGGTGAATGAAGAATAAGATGTTTTACGCCGTTATAATCATCGAATATCATACCATGACCGCCATCTTTTTCAAAGAGCAACTCCTCATTTATCCATTTTCCGTCGATTTCTCCGTTATCCGAGTAAGCAACAGCCTGAACATATCCGCTCTGAGTGAATGATGACCAAATCATAAGAAGCCTTCCGCATTTTGTTCGATACATAAACGGGCCGTCGGTAACATAAAAATCGCGTGATTTATCAGCCCAATCGGGTTGCGAAGCTTTGAAAAGAAGAATGGGTTCTTCTGCGGCAGCTGTCAAATCCTTTTTAAGCTTCATCGCATATATTTCGCCATCGGTAACCTGTACCCATTCTCGGCAGAAAACAATATAAGGATCACCGTTTTTATCAACATAGAATGTTCCGTCAAGGCATTGCCAATCCCTCGGAGTTATTGCATCATCAGTAAAAGGTACAAAAGGACCCATCGGAGAATCACTTCTCAGAATCTGTGTTCCCCTTAATCTGTTATCAGCACAGAATGAAACAAACATATAAAATTTATTTTTATAAATATGAACTTCAGGTGCCCATATTTCCTTGTTAGCCCAGAAATTTTCCGGAACGGCAAAACATTCGTGAGCATCGCTCCATATTTCAAGATCATCGCTGACATAAACGTCAAGCCCCGATGCAGCGGTCCACGCAGTTTTTCCTCTCGTTCCGTAAAGATAATATTTGCCTTCATACGGCAACACAAAAGGGTCGCGGATATTTATATCTTTGAATCTCATAATCATTCCTCCGCAAAATCAACATTATAATGATGAACAAAAATACCGATCACTTTATTATAGTCGAGAACATGCATAACAGAACCGTCTTCTGCAGGCCAGAATGTAAGCCCTTCGGCCTCAACATTATCTCCTCCCAAATCTCGGATTGCAGCAACCGAAACTTCACCGGTTTCAATATCAACAGACAAAACGTTTTTGAAATTGCCGTTGTCTTCTATATCCTCAGAGAGATAAAGTTTTCCATTATAAAATTCTCCGCCCTGAATTCGATGAACGGGCGATTTTTGCGTGAGTGTAATTTCTTTAACAAAACTCATTGAGTTATTTGTATCGTAAACATAAATCTTGTCTATATCGACCCATTTTGAAGCATAAAGATAACCTGTTTCAGGGTCAACGGCGCACCAAGGCACACCGTCATCATATATTTCATAAGGAAGATCATAAACTTCACCCGTCGGTTCAAGGGTTTCGCAATCAAAAACAACAATACAGGGATAGATATATTCATCACTGTCTTCAACGGCCGCATAAATTTTACCGTTATAAACACTTATTCCGCCGATATGGTCATCCCCTCTTTTGCGGCATTCCTTAGGAAGAGGATTAATGTGACTGTCAACCAATTCCATATCGTCAAAGGTGAATTTTGCAAGCGCGGTAAGATTGATGCCTGCAAGCGATCCGCTTGTGTAATAATATTCGCCGTCGGTTGCAATACCCTGACCCATAAGCAATGCTTTCTCAAAAACAAAAGAGTCTTTCGAAACAAGTTCTGCAGAATCTGTGCTGACAGCTACAGGACTCGTTAAAAGCGTAATTAATAATAAAGGCAATGTGATAACCGACCAGATTTTTCTGATTATAAACATAAAAAATTTTCCTTTCTTTGTTTTAGAATATAATATCATATAAAAAACGAAATATCAAACATAACTGACAAATCGCCGTAACAAATTTAGATATTATTTTTTGTTTAGTATTTACAAAACTTTTTTAGAATGTTATAATAATGTTTAAATTATAACCAAATCATTACCTTGGGAGGTAAAAAGAATGTTCAAAAAAATAATCGCATCTATAGTTGCTGCAACTATGCTTCTCACATTCGCGCCATTTGCTGTTGCATCAGCTGACACGTCAGAAGGTTATACAATCACAAACCCTTATAAAAACATCAATTGGGACACCGTGAATCAATACAAAGCCGCACTTCACACTCACACAAATGCAAGTGACGGCGATGATACACTCATAAAGTCAATTGAAAGACATTATGAAACAGGATTTGATATTGTTTCTACAACCGACCACGGAATTTCCGACAAAGGTTGGACTCAGAGCAACGCAAACATTGTAACAAGCGTTATGTCTCTTATCGGTAAATCAGAAGGCGAAATCGTTTATCTTGAAGAAAACGGTAAATTTGATAACGGCGTTTCATATCGCACAGAAACCCGCAACGGTGATGATTATCTTATTACCGAAGACAACCGTGAAATTTTCAGAATTCCTTTCGGCATCGAAAACAACGCTCTTTCAGTTAACGCTCATGTTAACAGCTGGTTCGCTCCTTTTGAATATAATCTCCCCAGTGACTATCACGAAGCTATCACAGGCGTTGAAAAAGCGGGCGGTTTATCTGTAATAAACCATCCCGGCGAATACACTCAGGCAAGATATGAGCTTTATCAGGAAGATGCATATAATCTTGACAACCCCGCTTATCAGTATTATTTCAACAAGTTCTACGGATATATTGATAAATATGAATCCTGCATCGGTATTGATATCAACAGCAAGGGTGACGGACGAACAAGATATGACAGAAAGCTTTGGGATCTTATGCTCGCAGAAGCTGCAACCGAAGGTTCAACAGTAACTGCAATTGCAACAAGCGATGCGCATCAGCTTGATAAAATTGATACAGGTAGTCTTATCATTCTCGCAGAAACAATGACATCCGAAAGCGTTAAGAGCGCACTTAAAAACGGAGAGGTTCTTCCTCAGAGCACTTGCATTGCAAATCGCGATGAACTTGCTCAGATTGCAGAAGGCATCAAAACATATTACGGCGAAACAGAGCTTTATAATGAACTTGTTGGCATTGTTGCTCAGTATGACGCCGAAAGAGAAGAAATTATTGCTTCAAACGATGACGGCCAGGTTGGCGCAAGCTACACAGCACTTGATGATGAAGGATATCATTCAACAGGAATAAGACCTGTTATCAATTCAATTGCGGTTAACGACAACGAAGATACAATAACCATCAACACAGAGAACGCTCTCATTATCCGTTGGATTTCAGACGGAAAACTCATTGCAACAACCAAGGCAGACGGCAGCGCCTTCGATCTTAACGATTACGAAGATCAGATTAAAGGCTATATTCGTGCAGAAGTTTTCGGAGAAGGCGGAATAGTTTATACCGAAGGCTTCACACTTAACGCTGACAAGGCTGACGGCGACGGAAATGATTTCGTGTTCAATCTCGGATTCTTTGATTTCCTTTTCGCAATCATCGACAGATATGGCGGATACCTTGCAAGAGTGATTACTAACGCATTTTAATTTAAAATAAAGATATCCCCTGAGTTATTAAGCTCAGGGGATAATTTTTTATATCTTTTCAATTTCAATGCCGAGAATTACAACATCTTCAACAGGTTTATCAGCAAAACCTGTTTTGACTGTTGCAATTGAATCAACAACGTCCATTCCTTCAACAACCTGACCAAACACCGTGTGCTTGAAATCAAGCCAGGGAGTGCCGCCGAGATTTTTATAGTCCTCTACGCATTCAGCAGGAAATCCTCTGTCTGAAAGCTGTTCCATCTGCGAAAGAAGACCGCTGTCAACTTCTTTTGCCTGAACAATAAAGAACTGACTTCCGTTTGTTGAGGGACCCGCATTTGCCATTGAGAGGGCACCTCTGATATTATGATAATCAACGCTGAATTCATCTTCAAAACTTCTGCCCCAGATGCTTTCGCCGCCTCTGCCAGTGCCGGTGGGGTCACCGCCCTGAATCATAAAATCAGGAATAACCCTGTGGAAAATTATTCCGTTATAATATCCGTTTTCTGCGTGAGTTGTGAAATTCTCAACAGCCTTAGGCGCCGCATCAGGAAAAAGAAGAATCTTAATTTCGCCAAGTGTTGTTTTCATAAGTGCAACTATATCGCCCTGCTGAGGCTGTCTGATCTGTTTGCTCATTTTAATTACCTCTTTTTTATTTTTCGTTCGGATCATAAACATCCGAAAGTTTCATAAAGTCAATTTTAGCCATTTTAGTTCTTGGGAAGTTATCCAGAATTTCAATTTTTCTGGGCCATGAAAACTTTGCGAGATTCTTTTTGCAATGAGCAAGAATTGCGTCTGAAGCATCATTTTCATTCATAGGCTCTTTAAGAGTTACGCAAAGTTTAACGCAAGGTTTATTTTTAATATAACCTTGAACAGCACAAACTTCGTTTACAAAAGGAAGCTGAAGAACAACATTTTCAATATCAATTGGATAAACGTTATAGCCCGAAATAATAATCATGCGTTTCTTTCGGCCTGTAAAAAACAGAAATCCGTCAGAATCCTTATAACCTACATCGCCGGTCAGAATCCATCTGTTGCCGTTACCGTCAACATAAACGCCTTCATTCCGAACAGTGTTATCACCGTTATAATATCCGAGCATAGCGGTATCGCCTTTAACAACAATCTCACCGCTTGTTCCTGCAGGAACCTCTGTTCTTTTTTCATCCCATATCTGAACAACAATATCGCCGAGAGGCTTACCGATTGAATCTTCTCTGAAGTTTTCATAAGTATTGACCGTGCAAACGGATGAAACCTCTGTAAGACCGTAACCTCTGAAAAGCTTACCCTTGCCGCCGTTTTTGGCAACTGTCTTATTGAATTCCTTTACAAGTCTTTCAGGAAGAACATCACCGCCGCAGAACACAAGACGAAGATTTTTAAGATGCGGACCGTCGAAACCTTTATCTTCCATCATTTTTTTATACATATTGGGAACACCGAGAAGGAATGTCACATTATGCTTTTTCAAATATTTGTTTGCAGTCTGTGGATCAAACTGAGGCATGGGAATGGATGTAAATCCGTGTGTAAGCGGAAAATGCATCGCAATTCCGAGACCGAAAGCATGGAAAATGGGCAAAACCATAAGTGAATATTCATCGCCGGCTTTATGAGGAATATCAAGTGTGTTCAATTTTTCAGAAAGATTGTTGAGGTTATTGCTCGAAAGCATAATTGTTTTACTTTTGCCTGTTGTTCCGCCGCCGTGAAGATAAACAGCAATCTGCGAACCGTCGTGATAATCTACACTTGATTTTTTTGAACCGATTGAAATTGCCTTTGTATACTTTATAGAATTCTTATAATTTTCAAGACCCTTGCTTTTTACCTTTTCAAAAATTCTGAGTGCAGGAACAGCAGGTGCAACAACATAATCCGAATTTGAGCATATTATGCAAGGAATTTCTGCTTCATTGAGAACCGTGGCGTATCTGCCGGCAAGAATATCAAGAACAAATATCGCCTTTGACTTGGTTAACTCAATGCTTTCTTTCAACCCTTCGGGCGAAGTGAGCGGATGAACAATATTAGCAATTACACCGATTTTGTTTAATGAATAAAAAGTTGTAAAAGCATGAACCACATTGGGAAGAAAAACGGTTACCGAGTCACCTTTGCCGATTCCGATTGAATTGAAGTATGCAGCCAAAGCATCAATATCGCTGATTATCTTTGAAAGTTTTATTTTACTTCCGAAAGCATAAACAGCGGTAAAATCCCCCATCGCCTTTGCTCGCATCTTCAGATAATCATAACAAGTTAAATTCATAATCTTTATTACCATCCGAAATATATATCTTTTTTCATTACATAATATCTGACCATACAAATTTTATTTTAGCAATTTAGAAAGATTTTGTCAATTACATTTTATTTCTTTAATAAAAGATTAATATTCAATCAATGAATATTGTTTGTCAGAACAATTTCACCGCTATCGGTAAATGATGCTATTATTCCGTTATTATCATATGTTGCATAGAACGGAACTTTTGCAGACATTGTAAAATTCCATTTTATATTAGGATAAACTTTTCCGAGCTGATTTGTAACAATAACAATATCCGGTGATAATTTGCCGAGAAAATCTCTTGAAGATGAACCGAAATATCCGTGATGTCCGGCTTTAAGCAAATCTACATCACCTATTTTATCAACAAGCAACGCTTCAAGCCCTGTTGATTCTGTAATATCAGATGCCAGAAAAGCTGATTTATTGCCTTTTATCACTTTAACACCAACGCTCGATGCATTTTCACCCTTACCCGCAAGCTCTTTCGGGGTTGTTGTGTTATAAAACTGCAACGTGAAATCACCAAACTCAAACGGTTCATTTGGTAAATCAGTGATAACAGAAACATTTCTCATTTTCAAATCATCAATAATCTGAGTGTATAATTCGTCTATCTTCCATCTTTCAATTTCATATCCCTTGGCAATTTCAGGATCGAATTCTTTGAAATAAGCTTTTTCAATTATAATTTCATCATCATTAATTAAATCGTGAAACGAGCCGATATGGTCGTAATGATAATGAGTTCCGAGAATAAAATCAAGAATTATTCCGTTTTCATTTCGACAAATCTTTTTTATATAATCAATAACTTCCTTCTCATAGCCCTTGTATTCTGTTTTTCGTCTCGGATTAAAACTTCCCTCTCCTGCATCAACAAGAGCAAATCTGCCGTTGCTTTCAATCAGAATCGAATCGGAATTCGCTGTGTTAAGAAAGTGAATTCTGTCGTCACCGTTTTTCGAATCAAACAATTCCTGTGTAACCTCAAACCGACGGCTATAAGAATTACCTATAATTACAGTTGCAATATCAAGAAGAAAGATCGCCGCCATAAGCGGAACAATTATCCACGTTGCGATTTTTTTAATTTTATTTTTTTTCATTATTATACTCCGAAAAATTTTTTTATATTTTATCATATTAACTCAGATATTACTATAGAAAAACAAAAAATTTTTAAAAACTATTGTATACTTCTGCTTTTTAATGTAAACTATTATGCATACATATTTTAAGGGGAAATAAATTTTGAGTTTAAAACAACAATTTTCACTGAAAGACACAGTGTATAATATCACAAGCACTCTTCCGCTTATATTCAGTATGGCGGTTTGTGCCGGAATGGGATCATTTGCCGGTGCAGTCATCTCTTGCGTCGCAGCTTTTACATTTACTCTGACTGAAGAAAATAATAAGACTCCTCTTTTTGCTTCATTTCTGATTTTAGCATATGCCTTCAAAGAATTCGGCACATCTGCCGCAGCGTTTTCTGTTATGTTATGCGGTTTATTTCTTTTGCTGACCGCCATTACTTTTGACAAAACAAAAAAAAGTTTTGAAAAACTGTTTTCATCCGATATAAGCGGTATGGTTATGTTTCTCACAGCGCTTTCGGCTACAATCTTATTCACAACAGATTATTTCGGAATCGGTGCAACCGGCAACACATTCAGAGAAATTATTGCATCTTACGTTTCGCTCGGATTTCATCCTAACTGGAGAGGCGTTCTTTACGGCACAATCGTTCTTGTTATAATGATTACTTTCCCCAGAAAATTCAAAAAATCATCATAGGTCATTGATTTTGCTTTTGTTGCTCTTGTTTTCTCCACAGCACTCAACTTTGTTCTTAACCCTGCATATATGACAACTGCAATAAAAGAAATCGGCACGCTTTCATCTGACAGCTTCAAAATAATTCCGTTTTCCGATTTCAA
>JAZLBI010000183.1:0-4909 GCA_045613625.1 Acutalibacteraceae bacterium
CGGAGCAAAAAACGAAGCAGGCAAAGAAAAGGTGAACGAAGTTCGTGCCGCAGTTTCTGCAATAAAGAATGCGGGCGATTTCAAATCCGTCAATGTTACGGAAAGCCCCGTCAACAAAGGTCTTGCCGCATCGGTTATTGCAGGCGTTACCGAAATAATCAACAAATACGGCAAGGTTATCGTTGTTGAAGACGACTGCAAGGTTTCTCCTTTCTTTCTGAACTATATAAACAAAGCTCTCGATTATTACAAAGATAATAAAAAAATCGGTTCAATCGCAGGCTATACGCCAATGATTGATTTGCCCGATGATTATAAAAATGATGTTTTCGCCGCATACCGCTCCTGCAGCTGGACATGGGCAACCTGGGTTGATCGCTGGGAGAATGTTGATTGGGAATTAAAAGAAATAAAAGATTTCTATAATTCTCCTGAACTTATTAAAAAACTCAATTCCAACGGCAGCGACAGATTTATCCGCCTTTACCGCCAGACAAAGGGTAACGGAAGCTCATGGTCTGTAAGATTCGGTGCACATCTTGTCAAAAACAATCTTCTTACAGTTTACCCGAGATTCTCATATAACAGCAACATCGGCTGTGATGAATCGGGAGTGCACAGCAAATCGGAAGACAACGAAAAAATGCGTGTTGATTTATCAAAAGCGATTGAAAATCCCGTTTTTGCAGATATTGAAATTGACAGCCGAATACAGAAAATCTTTAAGAAACATTATTCCTACGGCTTTGTTTCCGAAGCAAAGAAATTTATCGCAACAACCTTAATTGTTATCAAAGAAAGATTGAGATGAGATAATGGAAAATCAAGCTCTCATAAGCGTAATAATCCCCGTCTACAATGTTGAGAATTATCTTCGTGAGTGTGTTGACAGCGTTTTAAAGCAGACATACAGAAATCTTGAAATAATTCTTGTTGATGACGGTTCAACGGATTCTTCGGGCATAATCTGCGATGAATATGTTGAAAAGGATGATAGAATATCTGTTATTCATCAGAAAAACGGCGGGCTTTCAGTTGCAAGAAACACAGGCTTGACCGAAGCAAACGGAGATTATGTTTATTTTCTCGACAGCGATGATTATATCGCAGAAAACACATTTGAAACTCTGCTTGCAATCGCCGAAAAAGATAACAGCGACATTGTGTTTTTCGATGCCGTCTCTTTTGCCGATACGGATGACTTCACAGTCAAACAAAATTATATAAGAAAAAACAGATATAAAACCGATACGGGCATAAATGTTTTTGATTTAGTGACAAAAAACAACGAATACCACAGTGCGGTTCCCCTGCTGTTTATCAACAAAGATTTTCTTATAAGCATCGGTATATCATTTATTCCCGATATTCTTTATGAGGATATGGTTTTTACCTGGCAGCTTTTCTGCAAAGCATCTGTTGTTTCACAATGCACCGATGCTCTTTATCACCGCCGATACCGCAAAAACTCAATCATGACCTCATCGAAAACAAAGAAACATTTTACGAGCTGTATAGCCGTTTACAATAACAATACAGAATTCACAAATGATCTGACACCTGACTATAAAAAAACTTTGAATAAATATGTTTCGCGTTGTGCGTTCAATGTTTTCAATGTTTATGAAAAACTCAGCAAAACCGATAAAAAAGATTGCAAAAGTGAACTTAAGAAATTCAAAAAAGATGTTCTTCAAAGAAATGCATTCGGTAACACTGCATTGAAAATGCGTTGCTGCGGAAAAGCTTTCTGGTTCATTCGTAAAATATTTGAGAAAACAGTCGGCAGACTGATGAAAGGATCAAAATGAGCAACAAGAAAAAAATTCTGATGGTTATGCCTGTTATGAAAGGCGGAGGTGCCGAAAGAGTTGCATCCCTGCTTCTTAACGAATTTCATAATAACGGATATGACTGCGAATTCCTGCTCACTTCTTCAAAAAAAGAAGATTCAATTATCCGTGATCTTGATTGCGATATACCTCTCACAAGCATAGCAGACGATAAGAACGATAAAGCGCTGTATAAAGTTCTGCGTATTTTATCCTCCGTTCTCTGCAAACCGTTTGAATTTTTAAATATCCCCGTCCCCTCATTTTTTGCTTATCTTTCATTTTTTTCTCAATATCACCGTGAAATCAAGGCATTAAGAAACAAACTGAAAAAAGAGCCCGAAACAAAGATTATCTCTTTTCTTCAGCCATCTGTGCCGATAACCCTTATCGCCGCAAAAAATCTGCCTAACAAAGTTGTAATTTCTGAAAGAGGCAATCCCGAAAGACTTCTCAAAAAACGCTACGGATATAATTTCATAAAAAAATATTATCAGCGTGCCGATACCGTTGTGTTCCAGACAAACGACGCAAAATCGGCTTATCCCGATAATATCTCAGCCAAAGGAACAGTTATTTTTAACCCCATAAACGATAAACTTCCCGAACCTTATTTCGGCGAAAGAGAAAAATATATTACAACATTCTGCAGAATTTCAAGGCAGAAGAATCTTCCCGTGCTTGTTGAAGCTTTTGCAGAGTTTCACAAAGCTTTCAGCGACTACAGGCTCAAAATCATAGGTGAGCCCCAGAATGATGATGACAGAGCACATCTTGCAGAAGCTAAAGAGCTTGCAGAAAAACTCCTCATTACGGACTTTATTGATTTTATGCCGTTCAGTTCAGATGTTCATAATCTCATAATTCACGATGCAATGTATGTGAATTCATCGGACTATGAAGGTATGTCCAACGCAATGCTCGAAGCAATGGCTATCGGTATGCCCGTTGTGTGTACGGTTTGCCCCATAGGCGGTGCAAATGCGGTTATTGAAAACGGCAGAAACGGAATGCTTACAAAGGTCGGCGATCCGGAAGATTTTGCAGATGCAATTATAAAGATATTGTCGGATAAAGAACTTGCAGAATCATTATCATTGAACGCAGCAAAAATCCGTGATGAATTATCACTTGAGAATATATCCCAAAAATGGATGGAATTATTTTAAAGGACTTGATTTTATGAGAAAAGTTTTGTTCGTAGCTAATCATTTGACAGTCGGAGGAATTCAAAAATCTTTGATTTCTGCTCTTAACAGTGTTGATTACAATGTTAATGAAGTAACATTGTATATCAGAAAAAACAGATTGGATTTATTGCCGTATGTTAATAAAAATGTGAAAATTTTGATTAATGAAGATGATGTCCATTATTATAGATTTCCATATGCGTTATATTTACAGGTTTTGCTTTTTCTTTGCAAGTTTTTTGGTTTAAAAGAAAAAACAGTTGATCTGACTGCCAGATTATCTGAATATGTTATGTTTTCAATGTTTGAAAATGAGAAAAAGAAATATTTTTCTGATGTTGAATATGATGTAGCAATATCTTATTGGCAAGGTTATAATACCCTGTTTGTTGACAAGTTCATAAAGGCAAAAAGAAAAATAATGTTTTATCAGGTTTCTACTGATGAATTACACAATGTTCATCAGACAACTATGCCAAACTATGATTCGATTGTAGTTGAACACGAGGATATAAAGAAATCGTTGTATGAATGGTATAATGGTATAGATGGCAAGGTTTTTGTTATTGAAAATTACACAAATCCTCAGTTGATACAAGAAATGTGTTCTGAAGTAGAAATCAAAAAAGATGACAGACTGATTTTTTGTACCTGTGCACGTTTTTCCCCTGTAAAAGGTATTGATTTGGCAGTGAAAGCAGCTAAGATATTGAAAGACAAAGGTTTTGAATTTTTATGGTATTTTGTCGGTGATGGCCCAACAAGACCTGAAATTGAAAAATTGATTGACCAATATAAACTTAATGATTGCATTAACTTAACCGGTATGCAGAAAAATCCGTATCCGTATTTGGGGATAAGCGATGTATATGTTCAGCCTTCGTATGAAGAGGCTTTGTCAATTGCAATGCTTGAAGCTCAGATTTTATGTTTGCCTATGGTATCAACAAAAACAGCCGGCGGTATTGTTATGGTCGATGAAGGAAAAACAGGATATTTGGCTGATATAACCCCAGAAGCATTAGCAGAAGCACTTGAAACAATGATAACAAATCCAGAAGCAAGAACAAAAATGAAGAACAATCTGTCAAGAATTGATTATTCAAGCGAAAGAGCAAGATATTTTAACGATTGGTGCAAATTATTGGAGGCATAAACTTGAAATTCAGTATATTGATACCTGTTTATAATGTTGAAAGATATCTGGAACAATGTCTGAAATCTGTTATAAATCAGACTTTTGACGATTATGAAGTTATTATTGTTGATGATGGATCAACAGATAACAGTTCCTGTATATGTGATTCTTTTGCAGAAAAATATCCCGAAAAAATATATGTTATTCACAAGGAAAATCAAGGATTAATTTCAGCAAGAAGAATTGCAATCGATAAAGCTCAAGGTGAATTTTGTATTTTCGTTGACTCGGATGATTTTATTGAATGTAATTTGCTGGAAACTGTCAACAGTTATTTGTTAAAAGATGTTAATATTGATATGGTAATATACTCTTTTAATTATTACAGTGACGGGATAAAGAATAAAAGAAACAGATTTGTTGCTGAAGATTCCGAAATATGGAGTGCGGATAACAAGAAAAGGTGTTTTGAATTGCTTGCGACCGGTGACAGTATTGATGCGTTGTGGATAAAGGCTATCAAAACAGAAATTTTGAAGCGAGACCCTATAGATTACAAAAAATATTTTTCAAAAAACATGTCAGAGGATACATTGCAATCAATTTATCCAATTACATATGCGAAAAAAATTATATATGCAGATGTGCCATTGTATAACTATAGATATAATCCTGCCAGCATATCTCGCAATTTCAATCCGGAAGTTATTGCAAAAAAAGATTCTTCTCATGTGTTTGAAGAGATGTTT
>JAZLBI010000184.1:0-7453 GCA_045613625.1 Acutalibacteraceae bacterium
CCGTTCAATTCTCGGCAAACGCCCGAAAATCCGCCCACAAAAGGTTGCAAAAGAAGCAGCCGAAAGAATAGATATCTATTCAGACCTCAACCTTTTCGGTCAGACAAAAAAAAGATAAAACACTGATTACGGTGATAGTGATATTATGAAAATGAAAAAATATATTAAGAAATCGCTCTCTTTGCTGCTTTCAACTTTCTTGTTTTTCGGCAACTTTATTTTCGCATCAGCTGAGAAAACAACCGATTCTGCAGAAAACAATTTTGATTTTGCGGTTAAGACTGCCGAAATTATAAAAGATAACGAATCATCAATGCTCAGAATTATCGGTAAAATCACACCCGATGCCAAAAAGTTTGATTTTTCTTACGCTTCCGAATCCGTTTTTTCCCAAGACGGCAGATTCGTTCTTCAGTTTTCAACAGAAAATGAACTTCTCGCCTGCCTTGAAATGCTTCAGAATCGCCCCGATGTTATCTATGCAGAGCGTGATGTTCCCGTTTATACAGGCGCTCTCGAAAAGGCGGCAGCGTCTCTTTCATGGGGCGTTGACGCGATAGAAGCAGATATTTATTCGCAGTCAATCTCTCCCGCCGAGGGCGATTCCGTGACCGTTGCGATAGTTGACAGCGGCTCGGAGGATATTGATTTTATCAAAAACAAACTTGTTGACGGCTATGATTTTTATGATAACGATTCTGATGCTTTTCAGGATGAAAGCTCCGACAGCCACGGAACTTTTCTTGCAAGCATCGTTGCCGACTGCACGGGAAATCTTCCTGTTAAAATTATGCCCGTAAGAGTTCTTGATTCAAAAAATGCCTCGCTCATAAATGTTATCAACGGTATCCGTTATGCGGCGGATAACGGCGCAGATATTATTAACTTAAGCCTTTGTGCAATCCTGAACAATTGCAAATCTCTTGAAGATGCGCTTGCATACGCTGAAAGCAAAGGTGCAACCGTTGTTGTTTGCGCAGGCAACGCAAAAAGCGATGTTAAGAATTATTGCCCCTCACACTGTGAGAGCGCAATTACGGTTTCATCGAGTAATTCAACCGACGGTTTTTCTTACAGTTTTTCAAATTACGGAGATGCAATCGATCTGGCTGCACCGGGCGAATTCATAACGGGCTATAATGCAATGGGTGAAATAACATATCTCAGCGGCACATCGATGTCTGCCGCATTCGTTTCCGCAGCAGCAGCCTTGTTTCTTCTTGACAACCCCGCCTGCAACACAAATCAGGTTAAATCCGCTCTTGAATCAAGCGCAAAAGACCTCGGCACAGCGGGCAAAGATATATATTTCGGTGCAGGCATTCCGAAGCTCGGCAGCCTCGCAAATTCAGATAAAAAATATGTTGAATCGATACGCTTTTCTCAGGATTCATATTCTCTTTATCTTTCTGAAAAGCTTGCAATCGAGCCCGTATTCAGCCCCTCGGATGCAACTGATAAATCGTTCACACTCTCTTCAGACAGCGGCTGTATCTCGATAAACGGCAATGTTATAACCGCCGTTTCGCAAGGCACTGCAATTCTGACCGTAACAAGCAACGACGGACTTTATACCGACACGGCTGAAATAACGGTAACTGCAAACCGGACTGAACTTAAAATCAAGAACAACACAGGTTCAAAAACAATAAACTACGGTGAAACACTCCGCCTCACAGCCGAAATCATAAACGAAGCGCCCAACACAAACATCTGGTGGTATGTAGACGGAATAAAAAACGGCGAGGGCAAAACCTTTGAAGTTTCACCCGAAAGCGGCAGCATAGAAGTTACCGCAAAGCTTGTTGACACAAACTCAGCGGTCATAAAAGATAAAAACGGCGATGAAATATCCGATTCGCAAACGGTTTCGGTCAAATCGGGATTCTTGCAGAAGATAATCTCATTCTTCAAAAATCTTTTCGGTATGAACAGAACAGTCATTCAATTCTTAAAAAAGATATAAAAATAAGGCTTGTGCGGAAATAAACCGTACAAGCCTTGATTTTTTAACCTATTAATCCGTTTGTTTCAAGCTGGGCAATAAAATCTTTCAGATCCGTTTCAGCCTCTTCTTTTGAAACATCATAATTTTTAAGCATTGCATCAAGCAATTCATCAAATGTTTTTTCGTCACGAAGCTCTTCCCAAAGCATTTTGCTCACGGGGTTCAGAATAACAATATTCGTTCCGCAAGAGGAATCAACGGGCACCGCAATATACTCGCCTGCGATTTCTCTGACAACATATCCCTGTTTGACGCTGTATTTTTTGTTTTCCATATTCTCACTCCCGAATCACATATAAAAATCTTTATACCATTCTGCGAATTTGCGAAGACCTTCTCTCAATGAGGTTGAAGGCTTGAATCCGAAATCTCTTTCAAGAGCGGAAGTATCCGCATATGTTACGGGCACATCACCCGCCTGCATTGGCACAAGCTGTTTATGCGCCTCAAAATCATAATCAGCGGGCAAAACCTCTGCACGGATAAGCTCCTGCTGAAGAATATCAACAAAATCAAGCAGATTTTCGGGGCTGTTGTTGCCGATGTTATAAACTCTGTAAGGCGGCACGGGAAGCCCGTCTTCGCCGTTTTCTTTTTCGGGTGCGCACTGCATAACGCGCTTGACACCTTCAACAATATCGTCAACATAGGTGAAATCTCTTTTGCAGTTGCCGAAATTGAAAATCTGAATGTTATCCCCCGCTCTGAGCTTGTTTGTGAAGCCGAAATAAGCCATATCAGGTCTGCCTGCGGGGCCGTAAACAGTGAAGAAACGAAGACCCGTTGAGGGAATATTATAGAGTTTTGAATAGGAATGAGCCATAAGCTCATTGCTCTTTTTTGTTGCCGCATAAAGACTTACGGGGTTATCAACCTTATCGTCGGTGCTGTAGGGAATCTTCTTGTTTGAGCCGTAAACGCTTGATGAAGAAGCGTAAACAAGATGCTCAACGGGGTGATTACGGCAAGCTTCAAGAATGTTATAGAAGCCGATGATGTTGCTTTCAATATAAACATCAGGGTTTGTTATTGAATAACGCACACCTGCCTGAGCGGCAAGATTAACAACAACATCAAAGCCGTATTTTTCAAAGCATTCATCCATAAGCGCTCTGTCGGCAATATTACCTTTTATGAAAATCCATTCGCACGAAGCCTTTTCGGCTGCAAGCTTTTCAATTTCACGAAGCCTGTATTCCTTGATTGAAACATCGTAGTAATCGTTCATATTGTCTATTCCGACAATTTTTATTTCATCAACGGTTTTTATAAGCTCCTTAACAAGATTTGAACCGATGAAACCCGCCGCGCCCGTAACGAGCACGGTTTTGCCGTTAAGATTAACATTCTGTGTTAACATATTATCACCCGTAAATTATTTTATTTACTCTTCTTGCGGCATCGTCAATGTTGAAAGAAACAATTGCCATTCCGTTATAATACTTATAGGTATATGCATCGCTGAAGGGCACATGATGTGACTCAATATCAAGCCCGTTTACAAAAGCATCCGATGCGATATTGCCGATAACCGATGTCAGTTCAGAAAGGCTGATGTTTGTTTTCACAAGGCCGAATGCAAAGTTGGTTAAATCATAAATCTCTGAAAGGCTCTTTTCGCTGATTATCTTTTTGGCGAGAGTTTCAATAACATATCTCTGCCTTTCGGTGCGCTTGAAGTCGCTGTCTATCTTACGGATTCTCATATACGCAAGGGCTCTGTCGCCGTTGAATTTGTTCGGGCCTACATTGTATGACACCTTGCCGCCGCTGTAGTTTGTGAGATAATCAACCTCTTTCTGAGTAAGGTTAACCGTAATGCCGCCCGCCTTATCTATAAAATCGGTAACACCGTTGAAATCAACAACAACAAAACGCTGAATATCAAGGTCAAGAAGCTGATTTACTGTGTTGACCGCAAGACCGACTCCGTCAAACGAATAAGCCGCATTGATTCTGTTCCAGCCTCTTCCTTCAATGGGAACAAGCGAATCTCGCAGAATCGAAATCATTTTGATTGAGCCTGTTTTTTTGTTATATGACACAACAATCATTGCGTCGCTTCTGCCTCTTTCTCTGGTAACATCTCTTGAATCAGTTCCGAGAACGAGGATGTTTTCAACATTCGGGTCTTTCTTTTCAACCTTATAAATAGGAGTTTTGCCGTAAACGCTTTTTACATTTGTGTTTCTGCCGAAAGAAGCGTTTCTGTCAAGCCCGTCGCCCTTCTGAGAATTGCTGCCGCCCTGATTGATGTTGTTTGCAAGAGTTTCTGCAGTTGATAAATCTCTGCCCAGATCCTCTTCTCTGAGGGTAACATCTGCCCATTCTTCGGGCTGAGGGTCGGTTTCGGGAACAACATATTCATCGCTTCTCTCAACGATATCAACCTTTTCATAGGCGTTGTTGTTATAGCTTATAATAAGAGGAAGCGTTATGCCCGCAAGAGTGCCGATAATCAGCACAAACGGAATAAGCAGACACAACAGCAATATCTTCTTTTTCTTCGATTTTTTCTTCATATAAACACCTGTTTCAACGAAAAAATTCTTTATATTATATTTTACCATATAATGATCAAGAATACAACAAAAAAGTGACTCCCGTTTTATATTAACGGGAGTCTGCTGTTTTAAAAAACAAATCGTATGATATCCTCTGCGGTATCGGCAATGAAATCGGCGCCGTGAGCTTCGAGAATTTCGCGGTCACGAAAACCCCAGGTTACGCCGATGCAAGGGATTCCCGCATTATGAGCCGTTATGCAGTCAACCTCTGAATCGCCGATATAAACCGCATTTTCAGCCGCTCCGCCGAGCTTTTCAATGGCAAGAAACACGCTGTCGGGCGCAGGCTTCGGGGCTATTTTCTCTGACTGACCGATTGTTACATCAATCAATCCGCCGAAAAAATATTCAACAATATCAGCCGCAGCAGTGTGCATTTTATTTGTCACAACGGCGGTTTTTATTTTTTTGTTGCGAAGTTCTTCAAGCATTTCAACAACCCCGCCGTAAGGCTTTGTCTGAACGCAGGAATTCACCTTATAATGCTCTTTGAATATTTCAAGGCATTTTTCAGACGCTTCATCAGCCGTGTTGTCGGGCACACTTCTGAAAACAAGCTTTTTAACTCCGTTGCCAACAAAACTGCGTATTTCATCGCGGCTTCTTTCGGGGAATCCGAATCGGGAAAGTGCAAAATTAACGCTGTTTCTCAAATCATCGAGAGTATCGGTCAGAGTGCCGTCAAGGTCAAATATAACTGTGGTGTATTCCATTTTATCATCATCCATAACTAAAAAGGCGGGAATTTTCCCGCCTTGAATTATTTTTTGTTTTTGAACTTATCAAAGAAGCTTTCTTTGGTGTTAACCGCCGCGCCTCTTTTTACACCCATTTCTTTTTCAAGCTCCATAAGAAGCTCGCGCTGTTTCTGAGTAAGATTTTTGGGGATTTCAACAACGATGCGCACAAGCTGGTCGCCTCTGCCCTTACCGTTCAGAATCTGAATGCCCTTTCCTCTCATATTGAAAACAGCCTCTGACTGAGTTCCCGCAGGAAGGTCGAATTTAACATCGCCGTCAAGAGTGGGAATTCTCAGCGTATCGCCGAGCGCCGCCTGAGTGAAGCTGACCTTCTGTTCAAGCCAGACATTGTATCCGTCACGCTCAAAATGCGCATGGGGACGAACAAACACAGCAACCTTGAGATCGCCCTGAGGGCCGCCGTTTTCGCCCGCGTGACCAGCACCGCTGACGGTAAACATCTGTCTGTCATCTATACCTGCGGGTATGTTGATGTTTACGGAAACCTTTTTATTGATTCTGCCCGAGCCGCGGCAATTCTGACAAGGATTATCAACAACCTTGCCCTTGCCCTGACATCTCTGGCAGGCTTTCTGGCTTGAAATAACGCCGAAGGGAGTTCTCTGCTGAACATTGACATAGCCTCTGCCCTGACAATCGGGGCAGGTTTTGGGCGATGAGCCCGCCTTTGCGCCCGTTCCGCGGCAATCGGGGCAGGATTCAACTCGGTTGATATCAACCGTTCTTGAGCAGCCCTTTGCAGCCTCTTCAAAAGAAACAGTAACTCTCGTCTGAACGCTTTCGCCTCTTCGGGGAGCGTTGGGGTTGGACTGCCTTCCCCCGCCGAAGCCGCCGCCGAAAAATGAGCCGAAGATATCGCCGAGATCGCCGAAATCAAAGCCCGCTGACGAACCGTAGCCGCCGTATGCTCCTCCGCCGCCCGCACCGTAGTTGGGGTCAACGCCCGCATGGCCGAACTGATCATAGCGAGCCTTCTTCTGGCTGTCGGAGAGCACTTCATAAGCCTCGTTGGCTTCTTTGAATTTAGCTTCCGCTTCAGCATCACCCGGATTAAGATCCGGATGATACTGCTTGGCTTTTTTTCTGTATGCTTTTTTTATTTCGTCATCGCTCGCACTTTTGGTTACGCCGAGGACCTCATAATAATCTCTTTTATCTGCCAAGAGAATTTACCCCTTACTGATTGTTCTCGTCAAAATCGGTGTAGCTTGCTTCTGTGTAGCCTGTATCGTTTGCGCCTGCATCGCCCTGCTGAGCCTGAGCTGCTTCTGCAGCTGCCTTATAAAGCTTCTCTGAAACTTCGTGGAACTTAGCTGTAAGTTCTTCCTGACGGCTCTTGATGAGGTTGATATCCTCACCCTTGAGAGCTTCTTTAAGAGCGTCAATCTTTTCGTTAACGCCTGCCTTTTCGTCATCGCTGAACTTATCGCCGTTTTCGTTCATAAGCTTTTCGCACTGATAAACCATCTGGTCTGCAGCGTTGCGAGTGTCAACGCTTTCACGGCGCTCTTTGTCTTCCTGAGCAAACTTCTCTGCATCAGCAACAGCCTTTTCGATATCTTCTTTTGACATATTGGTTGAAGATGTGATGTTGATTGACTGCTCTTTCTGAGTGCCAAGGTCTTTTGCCGAAACGTGAACGATACCGTTTGCGTCTATATCAAATGTAACTTCAATCTGAGGAATGCCTCTGGGAGCGGGCATAATGCCGTCAAGATGGAACACACCGAGAGTTTTGTTATCTCTTGCAAATTCTCTTTCGCCCTGAAGAACGTGAACTTCAACTGAAGGCTGATTGTCAGCAGCAGTTGAGAAAATCTGGCTCTTCTTAACGGGGATTGTTGTGTTTCTGTCAATAATCTTTGTGTTGATGCCGCCCATTGTTTCAATGCCGAGTGAAAGAGGAGTAACGTCAAGAAGGAGAAGTCCCTTTACTTCGCCGCCGAGAACGCCGCCCTGAATTGCAGCACCGATAGCAACACATTCATCGGGGTTGATGCCCTTGAAGGGTTCCTTGCCGATATACTTTTTGATAGCTTCGCTTACTGCAGGAATTCTTGATGAACCGCCTACCATAAGCACCTTGTCGATTTCTGAAGCGTTGAGACCTGAGTCTG
>JAZLBI010000185.1:0-14941 GCA_045613625.1 Acutalibacteraceae bacterium
ATCTGCTTTTTACGGCAGTCACCCGCAACAAAAACACCTGCAGTTTTAGTCAGACAAGCTTCATCGGAATCGATATATCCCCAATCGTCAAGACCTGCGATTTCGGCAAATGCATCGTTATTGGGAATAAGACCGATTGCAACAAAAAGACCGTCAACTTTAAGTTCGGATTCTGTTTTATCGGATTCTTTAACAAGCTTTAAACCTTCAAGTGATTTTTCGCCGACAAGGCCCGAAATAACCGTACCCATAATAAACTCAACATTATCCTTCTCTTTGAGCTTTTCAACAAGGCGTGCTTCGCCTGTGAAATAATCAAGATTCTGAATAACATAAACCTTTTTGCATCCTTCTGAAAGAAGAACGGCTTCCTGCAAAGCAGAGTTTCCTCCGCCAAGCACAGCTACGGTCTGACCCTTGAAGAATGCACCGTCACAAACAGCGCAATAAGAGATTCCTTCGCCGACAAGCTCGTTTTCGTTGGGCAAGCCAATCTGTCTGTGCTTAACGCCTGTTGCAATAATAACCGCTTTTGCTTCGTGCTCACCGTCTTCGGTTATAACGGTTTTTGTTTCACCGTTATCACGGATTGAGGTTACTGTTTCCATTTCAATTTCAGCGCCCTGAGCAAGCACCTGATCAATGAGTTTTTCGGCAAATTCATTGCCGCTCATCTGAGCAAAACCCGGATAATTCTCAATTTGCGGCGAATATGTAATCTGACCGCCGAAGGTGCCTTTTTCAAGAACAAGAACGGACTTATCCGCTCTGAGAGCATAGAGCGCCGCAGTAAGACCTGCGGGGCCCGCTCCGATTATGATAATATCATACATAATGATTCAATCCTCAGATAGCTGCGCCGTTTGCAGCTTCAATGAATTTCTTAACTTCCGAAACACCTGCATATTTATCAAACTCACCGTTTGCAACAACAACAAGTGTGGGAGCCTGTCTTACGCCGAGAGCAACAGCAATATCTTCGTTTTCATAAGCCATAACCTCTTCATAAGGAATGTTTGCTTTATTAAGAAGAGCGATTGCTATTTTGCAGTTGGGGCAAGTGCTTGTTTTGAAAAGATAGATGCCGTCTGCAAGAGGGCAAGCCGAGTCAGCAACTTCAGCTGTTGCTGATGCAGCAGCCTTAACTGTGCCGTGCTTTGAAATATCAGAGCTTTCCATGCTGTATACCTTGCGCTCTTTATATTCCTGAGTTTTACCGTCGTTCCAGTTCTGAACGGGTCTGTAGTAGCCTGTGATACGGCTGTAAACTTCAGCGTTTTCACCGCATTCGGGGCATTCAAAATGCTCGCCTGCAATATATCCGTGGTTCTTACATACGGAATATGTGGGTGAAATCGAATAATAAGGAAGTCTGTAGTTTTCTGAAATCTTTCTTACAAGATTTGCGGCAGCCTTCCAATCGGGAAGCTTTTCACCGAGGAATGCGTGGAAAACAGTACCCGAAGTATAAAGGGTATGAAGTTCATCCTGCATATCGAGAGCTTCGAAAACATCTTCTGTGTAACCAACGGGAAGATGTGAGCTGTTTGTATAATAAGGAGTTCCGTCTGATGCGGTAATGATACCGGGATAACGCTTAACGTCGTGCTTTGCAAGACGATATGAAGTTGATTCTGCGGGAGTTGCTTCAAGATTGAAGAGATCGCCGTACATTTCCTGATAATCCGAAAGACGGTTTCTCATATGATTAAGAACATCCTTTGCAAACTGACGGGTCTTTTCATTGATCATATTTGCTCTGAGCCAGCTTGCATTGAGACCAACTTCGTTCATACCTACAAGACCGATTGTTGAGAAATGGTTTGCAAATGTTCCGAGATATCTCTTGGTGTAAGGATAAAGACCTTCATTAAGAAGCTTTGTTATAATCTTACGCTTGATATCAAGTGAACGGGCTGCAATATCCATCATCTTATCAAGGCGTCTGTAGAAATCAGCCTCGCTTTCTGCAAGATATGCAATTCTGGGAAGGTTGATTGTTACAACACCTACCGAACCTGTGCTCTCACCGCTGCCGAAGAAACCGCCGCTCTTCTTACGAAGTTCACGAAGGTCAAGACGAAGACGGCAACACATTGAACGAACATCGCTGGGTTCCATATCGCTGTTAACATAGTTTGAGAAATAGGGAGTGCCGTATTTTGAGGTCATTTCGAAGAGAAGCTTGTTGTTCTCTGTTTCCGACCAGTCGAAATCTCTTGTGATTGAGTATGTGGGAATGGGATACTGGAAGCCTCTGCCGTTGGCATCGCCTTCAATCATAATTTCAATGAAAGCCTTGTTTATCATATCCATTTCGGCTTTACAGTCACCATAAGTGAAATCCATCTCTTTGCCGCCGACAATAGCGTTCATTCCTGCAAGGTCAGCAGGAACGGTCCAGTCAAGGGTGATGTTTGAGAAGGGAGCCTGAGTACCCCAACGGCTGGGTGTGTTTACGCCGAAAACAAAGGATTCAATGCACTTCTTAACCTGATCGTAGCTGAGATTATCAACCTTTACGAAGGGAGCAAGATAGGTATCGAATGATGAGAAAGCCTGAGCGCCTGCCCATTCATTCTGCATAATACCAAGGAAGTTAACCATCTGGTTGCAAAGAGTTGCAAGATGGCTTGCGGGAGCTGAGGTAATCTTACCTGTTACGCCGCCGAGACCTTCCTGAATGAGCTGTTTGAGCGACCAACCTGCGCAGTAACCTGTGAGCATTGAAAGGTCGTGGATATGGATATCTGCGTTTCTGTGTGCATTTGCAATTTCGTCATCATAGATTTCGGAAAGCCAATAGTTAGCTGTGATTGCGCCTGAGTTGCTGAGAATAAGACCGCCTACCGAATAGGTAACGGTTGAATTCTCTTTAACTCTCCAGTCTGTTACATTAACATAGCTGTTAACAAGCTCTTTATAGTCGAGAATTGTTGACTTGAGATTACGGAGCTTTTCGCGCTGTCTTCTGTAAAGAATGTATGCCTTTGCGATATCGGCATAACCTGCCTGAATGAGCACCTGCTCAACGCTATCCTGAATTGCTTCAACAGCAATAAGACCGTTTTCAATTTTAGGCTCAAAATCTGCAGTTACTTTGAGCGCAAGGAAATCGATTGTTGAAGGATGATACTGCTTTTCCTGCGATTCAAATGCTTTTTTGATTGCTTCGCCGATTTTGGTGATATTAAACTCCGAAACTTTGCCGTCTCTTTTGATTACCTGATACATAACCACGCTTTCCTTTCCGATAAATTGTATTTTAAAATTTAATTTAACCCAACATATTGTGTTTTGCCGAACATACGACAACGATTAAGATATTAGCAAAAATTGATAGTTCTGTCAATGCTTTTCACAAGATATTGTGCCGTGTTTTTTAAGTTCGTTAATAATGCACAATATATATTGTGTTTTTTGGTTGATTTTCTCATACTCCACGGATTTCGCATTGTTCAACATACCTGAGCATAACCTCACGCATTGTTTTCATTTCATCTTTAGGCACTGCGGTAAGGTCAAAACCGATGAGTTCACCTGAATCGATAAACGCCTGAATATAGTGGCGTTTTGCGCCTTTGATTAACTGACCGATACCTTCAATTGAAAACACGCTGTGAAGCTCACGGACAACGGTTGTTCTGAATTCATAATCAACCTTGTTTTCAAGAAGAAACTCTATACTTTCTTTTATTTTTGAGATATCATAGTTGCTTATTCCGACAGTTTCGGAATAAAGTTCAGGGGAATTTTTGATATCCATAGCAACATAGTCAACAAGACCTCTGTTAACCAGATCTTTAAGTTTTTCGGGATATGTTCCGTTTGTGTCAAGCTTGACTGAATAGCCGAGTTCACGGATTTTGATTATAAACTCATCGATATCCTTTTGCATAAGCGGTTCCCCGCCCGTTATTGCAACTCCCTCAAGAATCCCCTGCCTTTTTTTGAGATAATCAAGAATCTCATCTTCGCTGAATTCGGTTTCACCCGAAGGATTTATGACAAGCCTTGAATTATGGCAGAAAGGGCAACGCATATTGCAACCTGCGGTAAACAGAGTGCACGCCATTTTACCCGGAAAATCAAGCAATGTTAATTTCTGAAAGCCCTGAATATTCATAAACAGTTTCATCCTATATATTGTGTTTATTTCCGCGAAATCGCAGTGTACATCTATGATAACACAAGATGTTGTGTTTTTCAATATGCAAAAACACTAAATTTTGATTAATTTTAAAACAAAAAGCAAAAAAATACGGCAACCCGAAGATTGCCGTATATATAATATGTATTAATTATTTGTCTTCCTTCTTCTTGCGGAAGAGAATTGCCTGAACGGGGAAGAATGCAATGAACTGGAATGTCATTGAAGCAAATGTTGAAAGCATATTTGAAAGTGAAACAGACCAATTCCAGCCAAGGAAAATATTATAAAGAGTGGGAGCAAGCCATGCTGAGAAAAGAAGAATGATAACTGTGCAAACAAAATAAATGGGAAGAGTAACAGCAATGTTTGCGCTTGATTTGAATGTTTTCTCTCTGTTGATGAAGAAAGCAACAATCTGAGCTGCAACGTTGGACACGTTGAACGCAATGCAATAGCCGAGACCGCCGAGGATTATGTTACCTGCTGCATCATAATTAACAGGGTAATTGAAAACAGGAACACCGTTAATAACAAGCTTAACAAATTCCTGGCTGAAAAGCTCCTTAACTGCGGGAATCATGGGAATCAAGTTAACCAATGCAATCTGAACAATACAAGCGCCAAGGCTTACAATGATGAACTTAACAAAAACCCAAAGTTTTGCGAGAAAGCCACTCTTGTTACCAGTAGCCTGATTTGAATTTGCCATAAATATTATCTCCTAACATATTAAATTCGATATATTATATCACACATTGTCTGTTTTTGGCAAGTCAAAATTAGACAATATTTTTTGTGCAACATTACCCGACAATTGAATATAAAAGAGGTTTGTTGCGCGGTTTATCTGCAGATATTGTTACAGATTCTTCAAACTGTAATGATGCAGTTTTCAAAAGCGATTCATCAGAGCAGAGAAGAGTTGCAATTATATCTCCTTTTTCAACTTCATCTCCTGTTTTCTTATGAAGAATAATTCCCGCTGAATGGTCTATATCGTCTTCCTTTGATTTTCTGCCCGCACCGAGCTCAACGCAGACAAGACCGATACCTTCCGCATTCATGTCATATATATATCCGTTTTTATTTGACTTTATCTCCAAACTGAACGGCGCTTTTCCGAACAAATCGGTGTTTCGGATATAATCCGCATCACCGCCCTGAAGAGTCACCATTTCGCAAAGCTTGTTGAGCGCCGAACCATCATCAATTTTTGATTTTGCAAGCTTTTTACATTCATCAAAACTGCCCATATCTGCAAGTTCAAGGAGTTTTGCGGCAAGAAGAATACAGATTTCGGTCAGATCCTCGGGGCCGTTGCCTTTGAGAGTTTCAACGGCTTCGATAATTTCGAGAGAATTGCCGATATTTTTACCGAGAGGAGTATCCATATCGGTTATAAGAGCGGCAATTTTCTTGCCCGCTCCCCTGCCGATTTCAACCATTTTCTCTGCAAGAGCGCTTGCGGAAGTTTCATCTTTCATAAATGCACCGCTTCCGCACTTGACATCAAGCACAATGCAATCCGCACCGCCTGCAAGTTTTTTGCTCATTATACTTGAAGCGATAAGAGACATATTATCAACTGTTTCGGTTGCATCGCGCAAAGCATAAAGCTTTTTATCTGCAGGACAAAGTTTGCCCGACTGACCCGCAACGCAAATTCCGCATTTATTGACTATCGAAATAAATTCATCCGTTTCAAGTGTTGTTTTAAATCCGGGTATCGACTCAAGTTTATCAACCGTGCCGCCCGTATGGCCGAGACCTCTTCCGCTCATTTTAGCAATCTTGACACCGCACTCGGCAACAATCGGAGCTACAACAAGAGTTGTTTTATCGCCAACGCCGCCCGTTGAATGCTTATCCCCTGTTATTCCCTCGATTGAGGATAAATCTGCCATATCGCCCGAGCGAGCCATTGCATCGGTCAGATCAAGGGTTTCTCTTTCATCAAGACCGTTAAAACAGATTGCCATAAGCAAAGCAGAAAGCTGATAATCCTTAACGCTGCCGTCTGCCGCGCCGAAAGCAACATATTCAATTTCTTCTTCGGTAAGCGAAAAACCGTTTCTTTTTTTTCGGATTATTTCTTTTATATTCATAAATTATACCTCACGCTTATCAAAGCTTTCGGGAAGAAGTTCGGAAAGAGTTCTGACTTTATAATCATCTGCTGATTCAGCGATTATTATTTCAAAATCCGCAGAACAGAATTCTTTCATCACCTGTCTGCATACGCCGCACGGAGGGCAATAATTTTCAGGCTCATTCCCCGCATTTCCGCCAACAACGGCAATTTTAACAAATTCCTTTTTTCCTTCCGAAACCGCTTTGAAAAACGCAGTTCTTTCAGCGCAAACAGTAGGAGAAAACGCAGAATTCTCGATGTTACAACCCGTGTAAACCGCACCGTCAGCACAGAGCAATGCCGCACCCACTGCAAAATCGGAATAAGGGCAATATGCGTTTTTGCGAGCCGTCAAAGCCTTTTTTATAAGTTCAGAATTGTTCATTCCGCAGTCTCCAATGCAATTTCAATCATTTTGTTGAATGTCTGTTCTCTTTCAAGCGCTGTGCAAACTTCTCCGCCCGAAAGAGGACAATCGGATATTGTGCAAACAGCAAGAGCTTTTTTGCCGCTTCTTGCCGCATTCATATATAACGCCGCACTTTCCATTTCAACAGCGAGAACACCCATCTTCTGCCACTGCGCAAGACTGTTTGCATCATCATAGAATGTATCTGACGAAAGAAGGTTTCCGATAAACGGCTTTACGCCGAGTTTTTTTGCAGCTTCAACTGCCTTCTGAAGGGTTTCATAATCCGCAATCGGAGCAAAATCGCCCGGAAGACAATACTGATCGGCGTAGGCGGAATTTGTGCACGCACCCATACCTATAACAACATCCCGAAGATGAAGTTCGGGGCTTATCGCGCCCGCAGAGCCAACTCGGATTATTGTTTCAACATCATAAAAATTATAAAGTTCATAGGAATAAATTCCTATTGAAGGCATACCCATTCCCGATGCCATAACAGAAACTTTTTTGCCTTTATAATATCCCGTATAACCCTGAACGCCTCTTGTGTTATTGACAAGCACCGCATCTTCAAGAAAATTCTCCGCAATATATTTAGCTCTCAGCGGATCACCGGGCATAAGAACTGTTTTTGCAAATGCATCTTTTTCAGTTGCAGCAATATGCGGTGTCGGAAGTTTGCTCATAAAATCAACTCCTTAATATCCTATAACCTCTTGGTTCTTAACAAGCTTCACAATTGCGCTTGTGCCGAGCCTTTCGCAACCGAGATTAAGATAATCTTCGGCATCTTCAAACGATCGGATTCCGCCCGCCGCTTTCATCTTAACATCGTCACCGATATGCTTTGCAAACAGAGCAATATCCTCTCTTGTTGCACCGCCTTTTGAAAAGCCTGTTGATGTTTTAATGAAATCGGCTCCCGACGCAGTGACAACTCTGCACATTTCAATTTTTTCTTCATCGGTAAGAAGACAGGTTTCGATAATAACCTTCAATATTTTATTTCCGCAGGCCTCTTTTACCATTCTGATTTCATTTAATATTTCATCAAATCTGCCATCTTTCGCCCAACCGACGTTGATAACCATATCAACCTCATCAGCGCCGTTTTCAACTGCATTTTTCGCTTCAAAAGCCTTGACTTCAGATGTTGAATAACCGTTAGGGAAACCAATAACGGTGCAAATTGCGAGCTTGCCGTCAACATATTCAGCCGCCTGTTTAACATATGAAGCAGGAATACAGACACTTGCGGTTTTGTATTTCATTCCGTCATCACAAATCTGCTTTATATCATCCCATTTTGCATCAACAGCAAGAAGAGTATGATCGCAATGAGAAAGTATTTTTTCAATATTCATATTATTCACCTTTCAGAGCATATTTTTCAATCATTTGAGCAACACCGTCCTCTGCGTTGGAAGGCGCAGAAAACCTTGCGCTTGCCTTGCATATTTCATCTCCGTTTTCCATAGCGAAAGAATAATACGCATATTCAAGCATTGTTGAATCATTTGATGCGTCGCCGAAAGCCATCGCCTCATCCGCCGTTATGCCCATAATTTTACAAAGTCCGTCAAGAGCAGTGCCCTTATCAGAACCGACCGCGGTTGCGGAAACAACACCTTCGAGCGCAGAAGTCATAACAAGCCCGTTTGATTCAATGAAATCAAAAACCGTTTTCTTGATTTCGGGATTATCGCCGTAAAATACATCTATCAGCTGCGCGCCTTCACCTTCAACTGCAGTTAAAAGATCATCGCATACCTTAAGTTTCGAAACAAACGATTCAAGAAAATCAGAAGGCAACCCGTTATTTTTAAAAAATCTGTCGCTCCCCTTCTGAACATATGTTGAACCGCCGATATAAATATTATAATACACCGGCAAAGAATCAAGCAATTCGATCGCCTGAGCAGTTATTTCGGGAGATACAAGATTATTATACACAAATTCTTTTTTGTTTCTGTCGTATACAGACGCACCGTTTGAACATATAACATAATCTGCAAAAGGAATCTGCTTTGTTACTCCCTCAGTGAAATCAAGAGCTCTGCCCGTTGCAATTGAAATTTTTATACCTTTGTTATGTGCTGAAAGCAACGCATTTTTCGTTCTTTCAGTGACCGTTAAATGATCCGGAGCCATAAGAGTTCCGTCAAGGTCTGTTGCTATTATTTTAACTGCCATTATTTTCTCCTTATAAAGACTTTATACTCTACAGTATATCACTGCCTGTAAATATATGTCAAGAAAATCAATGTCAAACAAAACAGTTTTGAATATAATGAAATAGAGGAGTTTTCCTCACAACAACGAAAGGAAGGATAGATATGATGGATTACGGATACCGTTATCCTCAGCAGCGGCAAATCACCAAACACGAACAATGCCCCTGCACAGTCACTTCCCTGCCGTCTGACCCCGCTGTTGCTATGCTGTATGTTCCGATGCAGATTGACACAACGATGTTTGACGAAATGAAAGCATTGGAATGCGGAACATTATTCCCCGTTCTCAGCAAACCGTTTGCAGGGAAGTGTTGCAAATGAAACAAAGAGAGATTATGCTCAGAAAGCTGAGCGCCGCTCAGTTTGTGCTTTGGGAAATACATCTTTATCTTGATACACATCCGTGGGATTTGCAGATGCTCGAAGCTTACAACAAAGCCGCCGCAAAACACAAGATGCTGCGCGCAGAATATGAAGAAAACTTCTGCAAGCTTACTGCAAAAAAAGCTCAGGGATTTGAATGGCTGAAAGGCCCGTGGCCCTGGGAGATTGAGGAGTGTGACAGCTGATGTTTGTTTACGAAAAGAAATTGCAATACCCCGTTAAAATCAAAAACCCTAACCCGAAATACGCTCAGATTATAATCAGCCAGTACGGCGGTCCGGACGGCGAATTAGGCGCATCGCTTCGTTATCTGAGCCAGAGATTTGCCATGCCTTACGATGAACTGAAAGGTCTGTTGACTGACGTAGGTATATAAGAATAAAATTGTTTATCTTATGCAGCGAGTAGATAGGAGTGAATAGTTATGTTGGCACGCCAGTGCGCAAGGCGGTCTATCGACACCCCCATCGCCGCAAGGCGGTTAATTTTAGGATTAATATTTTTCTCTTTTGCAAGACTTCTACATTTTCCGCGCAACACATAATAACCTTCAAAAATTTTAGGATTGAGAGGTTTCGGTTTTCTTGTTACTTTATCTATGTTATATGTGTTCCATTTAAGGGTTAAATCATTGATCAGCCATTCTCGAAAACCCGGCTGATTTTCTATTCTGTCAACTAAATAATCATAGTATTTTTTTGCGCCCTCAGCTCTAAGTTTGTGAAAATTCAGTCTGTTTTTAAACATACTTTCATCGAATATTTTTTCTTCTGGACCCTTTCCAATAAAGTATGTTTTAATTAATTCTACATCTTCGGGTAACACAATTTGTCTTTGATCCCTACCGCCTTTGCCTCGGCGAATATATACATAATATCTATTGTCAATTTTAATTAGATCTGACCCGCGTATGTTGCGCAATTCGTTTCTACGTGCACAGACACGTTTTTGAAATTCAACAATTGGTTCCCATCGCTTGTCCTCAAGGTCACGGTAATACTGTGGCGAATACAATTCTTTCCTACCTTTGGTATATTCAGCGGTATATCGAATGGGTTTATTTTTTATATCTCCCAGTGTTAGATCGTCATAAACATCTACACATGAAGCCATATATCCATGGATAGTTGATGCTGTGTAATTTTCAGAAATTAACCAGTTACAATAATCCTGCAAATGTTTTTTGCATTCCTCTAATGACCGACAATCATATTTCTCTCGTGCAAATTTTATAAATCTCTTGATATTCGCTTTATAGTATTTATTGGTAACACTATGAGAATGTTTTTTATCAATTATTTTATATGCTTCGATTAACATTGATTGAGTAATTGTAGGTTTTCGTTTTCTCTTTTTGGGCATAATAAACACTCCTTTATAAGTAGTCCCAATTTTCTTTTTCGTTGTTTGCTATTTCAAGTTTTGCACAATAATTTTCAATGGCTTCATTTTCGTTTGAACTGATTATGATTTCAAAACAATCTTTTACTTGTGGAAAAATAATTTTTATTAGCATTCATATCACCTCTGTTGATTTAATTCACGTTAAACTCGTCTTGGCTCTATTTCACTATGCAATAACAAATGCATCCCCGAGCAAGGGGTCTAATCAGGCTGACGAAGTGCTCTTCTGCACACCTGATTACAACGTTGCCCGACTGTCAATACAGTCCGTTAGTGTCACAACAGCTCGCTGAACGGTTATTGTGAGCGATGCACACACAATAACCTCAGCTCGCAACAAATGTTGCTCTGTCGATAACAAGTCCTACTATACCATTCGTTTTGTTCAGCACCCTCCATATGTCAACTTTATTTGTTATAGTTATGACATACACAATGCATATCTAATATTCAAAAAGCAATTTCCTTCATTGTAAAATTATTCATTGCCCTAACGCATTATCTGGAAACATTGTAATATTATGTGTTGCCTAAAATCGGCAACGTAGTGTATATAAAATCAATGTATCATTTCACACGACGTACAACTCTTTACAACACTTCAACAGACTTTAAATTGGCATCAAAGTTATATGGTGCTTTGAATACTAAGGTGTAATAGAATGTAGTGAAATAATACATTGATTTAGGGTGGCGCAAATCAATTGATAACAAACGATTTGAAGAAATATCTTTGAAATAATTACATAGAAATTGAAAAAATTCCACTTGTTTTGAAAAAACAACATACTTTTCACTTTAAATCTATCATAACAGTTATAAACATAAAAGAAGAGGTGCTGTTGTGATAAAAAAATATCCTGTAAAAATTTCAAATGAGCTTATTCGTTCAAGAAAACCAATTGGCGATAGAGAGGAAATATTGCTTTCTACTCTCGAATATAAAATTGTAATCTTGTTAATTTCTTTAATTAAACCAACTGATATAGAATTAAAATTTCACACCTTCTCCATTTCCGATTTCTTTAAATTTTGGAATATATCAATGGGCGGAAAGCAAAAAGACTCAATTATTGCCGCTCTTGATAATTTATGTAACAGACAATTCATTGTAGAAAACAAGACCGTCAAATGGTTAGATTCAGATTCAAAAATTATCAACGGAAAAATGTATTTAAAAATCGATGATTCATTATTGAATTATTTAATTAATTTAAAAAACAACTTTACAACAATTGATATAAACAATATTCTATATTTAAAATCCAAATTTTCTATAAATATGTACTTTTATCTGAAAACTTTAGAGTCGCAAAAGCATTATAATATTAAATTAGAAACCGCATATAAAAAGTTTGCTGATGATAAGTATACTACAAAATCTGAATTTGACAGAAATGTAATTTCAAAGGCGATTAATGAAATAAATCAAAAAACTGATATTAACATAACAAAAAAATATGTTAATGATTTTGGATATCCTGAAATGATCAGATTTTTTATCACATCAAAAAAACTTCAATCCAACATACTATCCCCCAAAAGAAAAAAGAATGTTCTTGACATATTTGTCGATGATTATGACAACGATGTTCAGACTACCTGTTTTTCAAACATTTCACTTCCTAACGAAAATGAACTACCATTTTAAATATCAAACCCCACTGAAATAATTCAGTGGGGTTGACAAGAATAACAACAAAAGAAAACAAAGGAGAATTATAAATATAGTTTTAAAGTTTTAATTTGTAAAAATTATAGCCATATAATACTTTGCTCCGTCATAATACTCGGCTATTCCACAAAACGAGAATTGCTCATTCATTAAATTTGCCTTATGAGACTTTGAATTCCTCCATGAATCAAAAATTGCCTGATTTGATGCATTGTCATATCTCGCGAGATTTTCACCAACTACTTACCAATTAATGTTTTTTGAATCGAGCAACGAATTTACTTTTTCGCCATTTGGTCTGGTGTGACTCCATAGTACTGATGATTCTTCTGCACGTACAATTGCAACACTGCACAATTCTTGTGAAATTTTTAATGGATCTATCTTTTGCTCTGTTCGATATCTGTTTATTATTTCAATCATATCGGTAATTTGTACCGATGTGGTTGATTCATTTTTTGGAGTTAATTGATCAATCACCCCGTCTTCTGATTTTTGTGTTATAAATGTTGTTAGTTCAACCATTGTTCTTACGATTTCTTCAGTGATTTCTGTTTCAACAAAAAACGGATTGGGTATTGTTTCGATATTTGTTATTGAATGTTCATATAATTTTGCATTTGATTTTATATCACAACCATTTAGTACCAGTGATAAAACCAAGGAAACCATTACAATTGTACGCATCATATGCAAATCATCCCCGGAATAGGAGAAATACGTTCAACATAAAACCCTGAACGATTTCTATTGGCCTTTTCTGATTTTTTTATAATTATTATTGCAGAAAAAACAGGCTCAAATTCCTTGTTCCCTTGTTTTTTTACAATTCCCAATGGCAAATCGCCAATATATAATAACGATAAGATTCTGTCTGGCTCTCTTAACCATATCGCTATTTGTTGTGTGTTTTGTACTATACAATCACGAATTATTTTCAACGCAATTTCTTCGTTGTATACACTGGAAACATATTGTTTGTTTTGCAATTCTAACTCTTTTGAAAGTTGATGGTTTGATTTGCAATAACCGACATATTTATCGCGTTCGTCCATACATATCAAATTAGTCCAACGATTATTTTGCATTATTTTTTTGATTTTTCTTTCGATGTTCAGCACCGAACATCTGTTGTTAATCCATTCATCTAACAGTGTTATTTTATTACCTCCTCAAATCAAAGGAATTATCTTGCTAATGCTAAATCCCACCTGATTTTTTGTTTTTTCAAAAACAAAAACAGCTTCCCTGATTTCTCGTTCACAACCATCTGCATCACGATGAAACGCAATAGGTTCTCGTAAATTTTGAACCCCTAAATCTACCGTAGGCATATCACTACGAAAAAAAGGGATCAAAATAAATGCATAATCCAACAAAATTTGTTTTATTATATTTCGCGCAGTTTTTTCGGAATAACATATACCGGGGCTTTTTCCATATGTTTGAATTTCATGATTATTACTATGATCAATGCAATATTTAATTTGATCATAATTTTCGTCAACAGTGAACATACTGATTGCGTTTGAAAAATTCATAAAAAGCATTTGAATCTCTTTAAGAATTTCAGCATCTTCCATTTTTCTCCATCGTTCGATTAAAGTCATTTTTTCGTCCTTTCATTTTGTTTTAAAATCAGTCTGCATACACATCTGTTGCAAATTTTGCTCCTAACCTAAATCCATTTTTAAACGCATCTCTTACCGCTTCATTGTTTACATACGACCATGCTTCTGAGTATTGTTCAAAAATAGCCAACTCTTCTCGGCTTAAACTGTCAAAAAGATATTTTTCGTTTTCTGATAGAATGTTCATCTTTTTTCGAAATAATTTAGAATTGTTCAAATCTGATTTTTGTGCATCAATATTTCCATAATAAAATTCATCAATAAAAATAACTTTTCACCTCCTTTCTTGTTTGGTTTTTGTCCAATTCTTTTGTTGATCACCCCATTTGTCATAATCAGTTGATACAATTATGACAGTTTATGTTATGTTGCAATTTACAAAAATAAAAAGCTCACAGAAAATCCGTGAGCAAATTAAAATAATCATTACAATTTATTATTTTCTTCCTACAATTGATTTAGAGATCTCTATAAAATTCGTCAAAAACAAAACAAATTTAAATCGTTTGCGAGAAATAACAAAACATCAACAAAAATGAAACGTCAGCAAAATAATTCCTGAAAGTTTTGCAAACATACGGGATATATAATAAGCCTGCAAAACACGAAAGGAGCAAACAAAAATGAACAGAAATGATAAAGAATTTATCGTGCAGAAAATCAGAACACAGTACACAGAGAAAGAAAACACACAGCTTGACGCCCTAAAAAAACTTGATGCAAAAGTTAAGAAGCCTGCAAATGTTTTTGCCTATGTTTTCGGAAGCCTTTCTGCAATAATCATGGGAAGCGGAATGAGTCTTGTTATGACGGATATCGGGGAAACAATCGGTATGGCAGATGCAATGATTCCCGGAGTAGTTATAGGTATTGTCGGTATGCTTATGGCGATTATCAATTATCCCGTTCACAAGAAA
>JAZLBI010000186.1:0-2468 GCA_045613625.1 Acutalibacteraceae bacterium
CATTCCTCTGCGTTTTACACAGTTTTCAAGTTTAATAGCGTCATATACGCCGTTATCGAAAAGGTCACAGATGCCCTGATATTCTTCAAGGGTGAGTGTTTCAAGCGTTTTGTTTTCTTTTATGCAAAGAGCAACAAGTTCACCCGTTGCTTTATAAGCATCTCTGAAGGGCAGACCCTTTGAAACAAGGTAGTCGGCGCAGTCTGTTGCGTTGATGAAACCGCCCGCCGCAGCCTTTCTCATATTCTCTGGAATAGCCTTCATTGTCTGAATCATGGGTTCAAGTGTAACAAGGCAGATTTTAACGGTATCAAATGCATCAAAAATAGCATCCTTATCTTCCTGCATATCCTTGTTATAAGCAAGGGGAAGACCCTTCATAACTGTGAGAAGTGTCATAAGATCGCCGAAAACTCTGCCGCTCTTGCCTCTTACAAGCTCTGCAATATCGGGATTCTTCTTCTGAGGCATAATGCTCGAGCCTGTTGAAAAAGCGTCATCAAGCTCAACAAATTTGAACTCCCAAGAGCACCAGAGAATAATCTCTTCGCAAAGCCTTGAAAGATGAACCATACAGATTGAAAGTGCGCTTGCAAGCTCAATGCAGAAATCTCTGTCTGCAACGCCGTCAAGGGTGCTCTTTGTGTATGAATCAAAACCGAGAAATTCTGCAGTCATTGCTCTGTCGATAGGATAAGTTGTTCCTGCAAGAGCGCCGCTGCCGAGGGGCGAAGAATTCATTCTCTTCTTTGCATCCTCGATTCTGCCGAGGTCACGGGTAAGCATCTCTGTGTATGCGGTAAGATGAGCCTTGAAGGTTATGGGCTGTGCACGCTGAAGATGGGTATATCCGGGCATAATTGCATCGGCGTATTCGTTACCCTTTTCTTCAAGGGCATTTATAAGCTTTTTAACAAGCACGAGTGTTTCTTCGCACTGCTCACGAAGAAAAAGTCTTACATCAAGGGCAACCTGATCGTTGCGGCTTCTGCCTGTATGAAGGCGCTTACCTGCTGAGCCGATGCGCTCGGTAAGAGTCTGCTCAATAAATGTGTGGATATCCTCTGCATTGGGGTCAATAAGAAGCTCACCGCTTGAAATTTCGTGCCTGATTTTTGCAAGCTCGCTGCAGATAAGCGCACCGTCATCCTGAGAGATGATGCCTTTAGCTGCAAGCATTGTTGCATGAGCAATACTGCCCTCTATATCCCAGTGATACATTCTGGAATCGGTTGCTATTGATGAGTTGAAATCGTTTGTTTTTTTATCCGCTTCCTTTGAGAAACGGCCTGCCCAAAGTTTCATATAATTTTCTCTCCTTATACGGGAAAAAGAGCCGCCATAAGACGGCTCTGTATTTTGTTTTATTATTTGTTAGCTTCTCTTTCAGCTTCAAGGATTGCCTTAACCTTGATGGGAAGACCGAAGAGGTTGATGAATCCTGCTGAATCCTTCTGATCGTAAACTTCGTCTGCATCGAAGGTTGCAAAATCTTCGCTGTAGAGAGTATAGGGTGAGGTTACACCTGCGTTGATCATATTGCCCTTGTAGAGCTTGAGCTTAACATCGCCTGTAACGGTTTCCTGAGTCTTATCAACAAAAGCTGAAAGAGCCTCACGAAGAGGAGTGAACCACTGACCGAAATAAACAAGCTCTGCAAACTTATGAGCAACAATTTCCTTATAATGCTGAGTATCTCTGTCAAGAGTGATTGTTTCAAGAACATCGTGAGCCTTGAAGAGAATTGAACCTGCGGGATTTTCGTAAACGCCTCTTGACTTCATACCAACAAGACGGTTTTCAACGATATCGTTCAGACCTATGCCGTTCTTGGCGCCGATTTCGTTGAGGTATGTGATGAGCTCTACGCCGCCCATTTCTTTGCCGTCAACTGCGGTGGGAACGCCCTTTTCGAAGTGGATTGTTACATATGTGGGTGCGTCGGGAGCCATTTCGGGTGAAACGCCCATTTCAAGGAAGCCGGGCTTGTTATACTGAGGCTCGTTTGCGGGATCTTCAAGGTCAAGACCTTCGTGTGAAAGATGCCAGAGGTTCTTATCCTTTGAATAGTTTGTTTCACGGTTTATCTTAAGAGGAATGTTGTGTGCCTCTGCATACTCGATTTCTTCTTCACGTGACTTGATATCCCAGATTCTCCAGGGAGCGATGATTTCCATCTCGGGAGCGAAAGCCTTGATTGTGAGCTCGAATCTTACCTGGTCATTACCCTTACCTGTGCAGCCGTGGCAGATAGCATCTGCGCCTTCAGCCTTTGCAATTTCAACAATTCTCTTTGCAATGATGGGGCGGGCAAATGATGTTCCGAGAAGATATTCCTTCTCATAAACTGCGCCTGCCTTGAGGGTGGGGAAAATGTAATCGCTTACAAACTCATCCTGAAGGTTTTCAATGTAAAGCTTTGATGCGCCTGTTTTGATTGCCTTTTCTTCAAGACCGTCAAGCTCTGT
>JAZLBI010000187.1:0-16641 GCA_045613625.1 Acutalibacteraceae bacterium
GAACTTGTTGCTCTTTGCATAAAAGAAAACAAAACGCTTGAAACACTCACCCTTGAAGAATATCAGGGCATCTGTGACCTTTTCGATAACGGCGTATATGACGCTATTAAACTTGAAAACTGTGTAAAACGCAGAGGAATGTAAAAAGAAAAATCCCCGTTGGAATTAACCAACGGGGATAATTTTTTATTATTCTTCAACATAATCAAAGAAAACTACCTTAACTGCTTCTTCGGGAATATCGAAAACGCAATCTTCAACGATATCGCCCTTCTTTGCGCCGTCAAGCGAAGCCTGGAAATGAGTGTTTCTTACAACCTTGCCGTCTTTATCATAAGCAGTGTATGCAATTTTCACCCAATCCGCACCGATTCCTTTTCCGATGATTTCAACATCTGCAAGGCCTGTTACTTCGTTTGCCATCATTGCATCGTATTCAAGGTCAATGTTGTTTATTTTTGCAACGCTGTTGTTATCAACATAATAGCTGCTCATAACAAACTCGATATCGTTAACAGTGTCAAGATACTGAACCTTATCGTGCTTATCTGCATTCTGAGGGGGAGCAACGGTTTCGCCGTAGGGGTTAACATATGAATAATTTTCAACCGCTGTTGTTGCGGGCTCTTTGGGGATGTTTGAGCATCCGAAGAGGCAAAGTGAAACTGCGGCTAAAACAAGAATGATGCTGATGACTGATTTCATAAAATCAAAACCTTTCTTATGAGGATATACTTATAATATCACATGTTTTTTGTTTTTTCAACTGTATTGATGATTTCAGCAACCGTTGCGGCGATTTTTTCTGCCGTTTTCGGGCCGAGAGAATTTGTTTCTTCATAATGTCTGCGTCCGTGAATATCACGGCCGTTTTCAAAATAAGGTGCTTCATCGTGAAGAATAAAATCATTCGGCGGAAGAACATAGCCGAGTTCATCGTTTGCAAGGCCGATAATCATAACATCATCGCCAATAATTTCTTTAAGCGGAACAGGATTGATTTCCGCTCCGTAACCCGTTGCCGATTCTTCTGCGCTCAGATATCCGCCATAGACAAGCTCGGGGAAAATCTCGCAAGGAAGAAGCAGAATTTTAAGGCTGTCGATTTCGATATAGCTGATTTCTGATTTCATAACCGAGCCTGAGCCGTCGGGCATTCTGAATTCATCCGCTTCAAGAATACCTGCTTTTGCGGCAATCATCAGAATTGTGTTTTCGGCTTTGAAATAAACTTCTTGTCGGATATGCCCGATTTTCGGTTTAAGAAGTGTTTCTTCTGTTATCGAAAGCGCATATTCGGCAAGCTTTTTGCCGATATCTGCAGTTGATTGTGCGAAATCGTTTCCGTTATCGCGTATTTCGTTTTCGTTCGGAATTTCCATGCTTATCATTCCGCCGATTGCACCAACGCAGTAGAGAGTCTGAGCGCCTGTTTCTTCTTTGATTTTTTCGCGCAGATAATGCGGAAAATCGGCGCTTATGCGTTCGTTGCATCCCTGAAGCGATTCTGAATGAGAAGCGAAATTGATGATATATGTTTGCTGTGAACCGTCATCGGGTTCAAATCTGAGACGGGTGAGAGTTTTTGAATACACAATCGGAGTTCTTATATCCTCCTGCATATCGGGAACTTCGGTTTTGCCGAGATAAAGTTTGCCGAGTTTGCGGTTTGCATATGCATCCTTGACGGCTTTTACGGTCTGCGAGAAAACAAGCTCCATATATTTCGGGTTTTTGCCGCTGAGAGGAAGGGGACCCCATATTCCCATTGTGTCTATGCCTGCGTGGGAATGAGTGCTGACAATGTTTATGCTTCGGCAACCCGTAAGCATTGCAAAATCGTGAAGCCTTGCTCTGAGGCGGTTGACATCCTTGTTGAGCATTCCGACATTATCAATCGAAACAAGAACGATTCCGCCCTTACCTGAAAGGTCGTCAATCCAGACTGCGTGGGTATGCGGCGGGTCAAGAACACCTTTTGCGGGCTTGTTTTCGCCGTAGCCTGCAATGTAATATTTCTTTTTGTCAACATCGTCGGGAAGGATGGATTCTTTTGAAAATCCGAGAAGGAATTTATCTCCCCTTGCTTTCGGCGGAATAATGAAATCCGCTTTTTTCAGAGGGAGTGCTTCTTTTTTTGCAGTTATGTGTTTTGATTGAGTGCGAAGAACAAAGTTTGCAGCTTTGCAGATTGCTTTTAATGCTTTCATTTTTATCATTCTTTCCAATCAAATTTTGTGAGCTTGCCTTTAAGCAGAAGCTCGGGAAAATCCCACTGCCTGAGCACCTCATAAACGCCTATTGCAACCGAGTTTGAAAGGTTAAGGCTTCTTGCGGCGCTGTTGTTAATCATCGGCAAACGAACGCAGCTTTCCTGATTGTTCAAAAGCAAATCCTCGGGAAGGCCTGCAGTTTCTTTGCCGAAAACAAGATAGGTGTTATCGGGATATTCAATTTCTGAATATATTTTTGTTGCTTTTGTGGAAAAATAAAAGAAGTTTCCGTCTTTATTTTTCTCAAAAAAATCGTCAAGATTATCGTAATATGTAATATCGAGCAAGTGCCAATAATCAAGACCTGCTCTTTTAAGTTTCGCATTATCAACACGAAAACCCATAGGCTCAACAAGGTGAAGCCTTGCTCCCGTTGCGGCGCAGGTGCGGGCAATGTTGCCTGTGTTCTGCGGAATCTGCGGCTCAACAAGAACAATATTTAAAACTGACATTTTATAACTTCCTTAAAAATTATTGACATTGTTTTATTCAACCTCAAAGGACAAAATATTAATAATAAATTGTATTGGAGGGAAAACAATGTTCACATCATCAAAAACAACGGATTGGATTGCAGGCATGGGTATAGGCCTTGCCGTTGGCACGGCGGCCGCTGTTGCAGGCACAAAAATGATGACCAAAAGCGGAAGAAAGGCCTGCCGCAAGAGTGCAACCCGATGCATGAAAAATGTTGAAAATATGATTTCAGGTATGTCGGCAATGATGAAGTAACTCAGCTGTTGAAGTTGCTCATTGCTTTATCGGTATCGCCGCTGACAATGATTTCAACGGCATTGCAGGCGTTTTCGCAAGCCTGACGCAGAAGAGGAATTTCATCCTTTTTGAAATTCGAGAGCACCCAATCAGCAAGGTCATAATCGGGATGCGGTTTTTCGCCAACGCCCAGCTTGACTCTCGGGAAATTATCAGAATTGAGATGATAAATGATGCTCTTTATTCCGTTGTGACCGCCTGCACTGCCTTTTCGTCTTATGCGAAGTTTTCCGCAGGGAAGGGAAATATCGTCAAAAACAACAATGGTTTTTTCGGGCGGTATTTTATAGAATGAAGCGGCCTGTTTAACGGCCTCTCCGCTGTTGTTCATAAATGTCTGAGGTTTTATTACAAGGCATTTATGACCGCTGAGTTCAACTAAAGCGGTTACGGATTTGAACTGGATTTTGCTGATTTTTGTGTTGTTTTCATCGGCAAGCAAATCCGCAAACAAAAAGCCTGCATTGTGGCGTGTGAGCTCATACTGTTTGCCGGGGTTGCCGAGACCGACTATCAGATATTCGGGCGCACCCGAAGCTGTTTTGTATTTATTGAAGAAACCCATTTGCTGCCTTCCTTATTCTGCAAATTCAAGGGCGGCCTTCATAGTTTCTTCAACGCTTTCTGTGCCGTCATCAAATTCTGTTGGTGTTTTTGTGTAAAGAACTTTTATTTTGAAATTTGAAACAAGCTCTTTTGCTTCGTCTGTTGTAAGGTCTCCGTTATCGCAGAAAACAGAGAATGAAGCGGGGCCGTTGCCGCCGGGAGCGATATCGAGTTCGCCGCCTGCAGATGTGGAAATATAAACGCCGTTTTTGCCGTTGTTATCAATTTCAAAGCCGTAAACTCTTATGCTGTCTGCCGTGTTATTGAAAACGGTGATAGACTGACCGTAAACAAGCCATTCTTCGGGGCATTCATAAAATTCAGCTGCCTTCTTTTCACCCATTTCATATTCATTGATAAGATTGTTTGTGTATCTTTCGGGGTGACGGGCAACTCTTTCGAGAAGAAGAGTATCTTCAACAAAATCTTCTGCAACGGCTGTAACAGTGCTGTTTTTTTCTTCGGTATTGCCGAAAAGGAAATATGCGCCGAATCCTGACGCAACAGCGATTGCAACAAACGCAACAACAGCTGCTATGATTATTGCGGTTTTATTTTTTTTCATAGTAAAATATCCTCCATTCCGAGATATAGTTTATTATGACAGATTTTATATAAAAAAACAATAGTATTGTAAAAGAATAACAATTTATTTACATATATTTAAAAAAGGGAATGTTCTGTTGTTTAACATAACATTCCCTTTGGATTATTTCATTTCAAATATGAAGGTGTCATTTTCGTAGTTGCAGATATATCCGTTGCCCGATGCAAGCTTGCCTTCAAGCAATTCTTCCGAGAGCTTATCCTCAATTCTCTGCTGAATTGCCCTTCTCAGCGGCCTTGCGCCGTAAACGGGGTCAAATCCCGCATTGCCGACAGCTTCAACGGATTCCTGAGAAAATTCAAGATCGATATCAAGCTCTTTAACTCTTTTCGAAAGCGAGGCAAGCATTCTTTTGGCGATTTCGTTTATATCTTCCTTTGTAAGCTGACGGAAAACGATGATATCGTCAACACGGTTTATGAATTCGGGTCTGAAAACATTTTTCAGCTCGCCCATAACCGCATCACGGATTTTTTTATCGCTCATTGTTCCGCTTTCTGCGGGAGCGAAGCCGAGTGTGCCTGCGCCGCTCTGAGCGATAAGTTTTGCGCCGACATTTGATGTCATTATTATAATGCAGTTTTTGAAATCAACTTTTCTGCCCTGAGAATCCGTCAGAATGCCGTCTTCGAGTATCTGAAGGAGCATATTGAAAACATCGGGGTGAGCTTTTTCGATTTCATCAAAAAGCACAACGGAATACGGTCTGCGGCGCACCTTTTCGGTGGGCTGACCGCCCTCTTCATAACCCACATATCCGGGAGGGGAACCGACGAGCCTTGAAACCGTGTGTTTTTCCATATATTCGCTCATATCAAGCCTTATCATTGCGTTTTCATCGCCGAAAACACAGGCTGCAAGAGTTTTGCAAAGCTCGGTTTTGCCAACACCCGTAGGGCCGAGAAAAATGAATGAGCCTGTGGGTCTTTTGGGGTCTTTGAGACCTGCTCTACCTCTTCGGATTGCTCTTGCGACAGCGTTGACCGCTTCGTGCTGACCGACTATTCTTGCGTGAAGCTCATCTTCCATATGAAGAAGCCGTTCGCTTTCTTCCTGAGTTATCTGAACAACGGGTATTCCCGTCCACTGCGAAACAATGGCGGCGATTTCGTGACCCGTAACCTCTCCTGCACAATGAGTGTTCTTTTCCTGCCAGATTTTTCGCTCATTTTCAAGCTCTGAGGCAAGAGTGTTTTTCTCATCTCTTATTTTTGCAGCCTGTTCAAAATCCTGAGAGTTTACTGCGGATTCCATCTCTTCGCCGAGAGCTTTGAGCCTGTTTTCAAGCTCTTTAAGGTCAGGCGGTGCCGTGAATGCCTTGAGCCTTACGCACGATGCAGCCTCGTCAACAAGGTCAATCGCTTTATCGGGAAGATAGCGGTCTCCGATATATCTTGATGACATTTTAACAGCTGCGTGAATTGCATCATCGGTTATTTTCACTTTGTGGTGAGCCTCATATTTATCGCGAAGACCTTTGAGAATTTCAACAGCTTCGGCTTCGGTGGGCTCGCCAACGGTAACGGGTTGAAATCTTCTTTCGAGAGCGGAATCCTTTTCGATATGCTTGCGGTATTCTTCAAGTGTTGTTGCGCCGATAACCTGAAGTTCTCCTCTTGCAAGAGAAGGTTTGAGAATGTTTGCCGCATCTACCGCACCTTCCGCAGAGCCTGCACCGATAAGGGTGTGCACCTCATCGATAAAAAGAATAATATCTCCCGCTTTTCTGACCTCTTCAATTGCGTTTCTGATTCTTTCTTCAAAATCGCCTCTGTATTTTGTGCCCGCAACCATACCTGTAAGGTCAAGTGTGATTATTCTTTTGCTCCTGAGCGTTTCGGGCACTTCACCCGTTGCAATTTTCAGCGCAAGCCCTTCTGCGATTGCTGTTTTACCCACACCCGGCTCACCGATAAGGCAAGGATTATTTTTTGTTCTTCTGCTCAGAATCTGAATAACCCTTTCAATCTCTTTCTGTCTGCCGATTACGGGGTCGATTTTTCCTTGCATCGCATAAACAGTCAGGTCTCTGCCGAATTGGCTGAGGGTGGGAGTATCGGATTTTTCTTTGTTTTCTTTTTTGCTGCCTGAAGCGGTGCTGCCGCCCACAGCATTTGTGAGGTCGTTGAGCAAATCGCGCGGCTGAACACCCATACGGATGAGAATTTCTGTTGCCGCACCCGCACCTTCGCGGATTATGCCCATAAGGATATGCTCGGTGCCGATATATGAGTGCCCCATTCCTTTTCCCTGAAGAATGGCGGTGTCCATAATATTCTTTGCTCTGGGAGTGAAATCTGCAGGTGAAAGCACGGTTGGCGAGCCGATACCTATGCTGCTTTTTATGATTGTTTCAATTTCGCTGAAGGTTATTTTTCGGGCAGTGAGGGCAGCGTATGCCATACCGCCTTTTTCCGCAAGAAGGCCGAGAAGAATGTGTTCACTGCCCACATATGTGTGCCCGAAATTTTCCGCAATGGTGATTGCGCTGTTGAGCGCATCGTTGGCTTTCTGAGTAAAGCCCGTAAATCTGTACATTTTCATTCCCCCTGAAATACATACTTAATCCTTCTTTAGCATAACGAGTATAATTTTTTGTCTGATTATGCTTGTCACGTTATGCGAGAGCCTCTCTTACCGCACGGGCTCTTATCGTATCCCTTGCTGAGGGTGTTGTTGCATCCTCGTTAACAACGCTGAGTGTTGCGGGCTGCATACTTACTATAAGTTCGTTGATTTTTTCAACGGATACTTCAAACAGACCTCTTGCAGCACCCAGCCTCACAAGCGATGCAAGCTCCATAAATTCATCTGTGCTGAGAAGGCGTGCGTTTTCGAGAATGCCGAGAGCACGGAAGATTTTATCTTCGTCGGCGGGATTTTTAATGATTTCCGCAGCCGCCGACCTTTCCTGAGCAACAAGCTGAAGCACGATTGATTTGAGATTCGCAATTGCTGTTTCTTCGGTTATTCCAAGGGTTATCTGATTGCTTATCTGATAGATATCGCCCTTGGGATGTGAGCCTTCGCCGAAAGCTCCTCTTATTGTGAGACCGAGCTTTGAAACGGTGTTTGCAAGCCTTGCCATCTGTCCGCAGCGGGTGAGCGCGGGAAGATGAAGCATAACTGAGGCTCTCATTGCCGTGCCGAGGTTTGTGGGGCACTGGGTGAGATAGCCTATTCTTTCATCGAATGCGTAATTGAGCTTTGAAGAAAGCATATTATCGAGCTTATCCGCAATGTCGAAAGCTTCTTCAAGCGCGAGACCCGCTTTCATAACCTGAAGCCTGATATGGTCTTCTTCGCAGAGCATTATGCTTACGCTTTCATCCGCAGAAAGCACAAGCGCGCTGCCGTCTTTTTTTGCCGCAAATTCGGGGCTGATGAGGTGTCTTTCCGCAAGCGACACCGCCTGAAGCCTCGAAAGATTTTTCATTTCAATATAGCTGAAATCCTTGGCATCGTTTTCAAAAAGAACACTTCTTACCAGTGAATTAACGTTGTTTTTGCCCGCAATATCAAGTTTTGCAGGGAAGGGATAATCGTCAATGTTTCGCGCAAGACGGATTCGGGTGCTGAGCACAACATCGCCCTGGTCACCTTTTTCGATATACCATTTATTCATTGCTTTCGCCTCCTTCAAGAGCCTTGATTTCATCTCTTATTTTTGCGGCATTTTCAAAATCCTGCTTTGTAACGGCATCGTTCATTGCTGCTTTGAGTTTTTCGATTTTTTCAGCCTTGGTTTCGATTTTCGGCTGAGCGGGCGCAACGGGCGCCGTTTTGCCGCTGTGTTTTATTTTGCCGTGAATTCTCTGAATTGAGGGGAGAAGACGGTCATAGAAGGTGCGATAACAATCCGCGCAGCCAACTCTGCCGTCACGCACGATTTCATCAAACGAAGAGCCGCATTTTGGGCATCGGGGTGCATTGCCTGAAGCAATAGCTGGTTTTGTGTCGCCAAGAAATCCGCCGAAAAGCTCCGATAAATTCAGACCGAAGCCCGAAAACATATCCGAATATCCGAGATGTGATGCGCATTCGGAGCAAAGATGGCTTTCTGCCATATCGCCGTTGATAATCTGCTTGATGTGGGTGGTTGCTTCATTCTTTCCGCAATTCTGACATAACATACCAAATCATCCTTTCTTGTGTTTATTCAACTGAAATAAGCATTTGTTTGAGTATTGATGCCCGTATTCTGTCTCTGACGGGAGCGGGCAAACTTTTCAGCGCATTATCTCCCGTTGCGGCAAGCAGAAGCTTTGCTGTCTGAGGGGTAATTGCGCCGCTGTGAAGAAGATTCATAACGTTTGCGCGACAGGTTGCGTAGTCAAGCGCATCGCCGATATAATTCACCGTGTGCATAATCAGCGAAGGGCTGTCGAGTTTGACTCTTGTTATTTTGATATAGCCGCCGCCGCCTCGTCTGCTTTCAACAATATAACCTTGCTCGGGTGTGAATCGGGAGGAGATAACATAGTTTATCTGGCTGGGCACGCAGCCGAGGGTCTGCGCAAGCTCGTTGCGCTGAATTTCGGTTGTGCCGTCGCTTTCAAGCATCTCCATAAGCATTCTGGCAATATCATTGCTTAAACTCATATAATCATCTCTTTTCAAAAGATATTTGACTTTGACTTTCTTTGACCTTGATTTCATTATAGTCAGGAAAGGTCAAAAGGTCAAAAGTCAGAAAAGGTCAAAAATGATTAATTATTCGTCAAAATCATTGATTATCATTGAATTTCTGCTGATTTCTTCAGTTTTCTTGATTTTTTGTTATTTGAAGCATCGGTAGAATTATGGGTATATTTTATAAAATATATACCTATATTATGTTGCGTTAAATCAAGTAATGTGATATTATTCCATAAAGACAGAGTAGGTGAAAAAATGAAAAGGTCAAAAAATGCGGCAGGTATTTTTCTGGCGCTTCTCAGCGGAATTTTCTGGGGATTTTCGGGTTCGTGCGGGCAGTATTTATTTACATACCATTCTGTTGATTCTCAATGGTTGGTTGCTGTCAGAATGCTTGCTTCGGGAATAATTCTTCTTGTTTTTTCCGCTTTCAGGCATAAAAGAGATTTGTTTGCCGTTTTCAAAAAAAAGAAACATATTATCAGATTGGCTGCGTTTACGCTTTTGGGGCTTGTTATGTGCCAATATTCCTATTTTGAAGCGATTGAGCTTTCGAATGCGGGCACGGCAACTGTTTTGCAATATCTTTCTCCTGCACTGATACTTGTTTTTCTTTGCATAAAAAACAAAAAGCCTCCCGTTTTCAGAGAGGCTGTGGCGATTGTTCTTGCAATCGGCGGAACTTTTATAATTGCAACGGGCAGCGATATCGGCAGCCTTTCAATTTCGTCTGCCGCTTTGATATGGGGGCTGCTTTCTGCAGTGTTTCTTGTTTGTTATTCGCTTATTCCCGTGCCGCTTCTTGAGGTTGCGGATACATCCTGCGTGCTTGGTCTGGGAATGACGGCGGGCGGATTAATGCTTCTGCCGATATTCAGACCGTGGGAGAATATGCCTCAGATAAATTTCTCTTTTATCGGGGCTCTTGCGGGAATTATTATAATCGGCACAGTGCTTGCGTATTCGTTTTATCTCAAAGGCATACATCTTATCGGCGCAACGAAAGCAAGCATAATTTCAAGCGTTGAGCCCGTTGCGGCAACGGTTATTTCAGCCGTATGGCTCGGCACGGATTTTTCGTTTGCAGACATAGTCGGCTTTGCGATGATCATTTCAACTGTTTTTATAATTTCAATAAAAAAAGAACCGAAGCAATGAGCTTCGGTTCTTTATCTTTTAATTTTAACTTATGCCTTGTCGTTGCAGCCGAGAACGTTCTGAATCTTGTGCTCAACCATGCCCTGGATAGCAACTCTTGCGGGAGCAAGATACTGTCTGGGGTCGAAGTGACCGGGATTCTCAGCCATATACTTTCTGATAGCAGCTGTCATTGCAAGACGAAGGTCTGAGTCGATATTGATCTTACAAACAGCGTGTGAAGCAGCCTTGCGAAGCTCGCTTTCGGGGATACCGATAGCATCTTCCATCTTGCCGCCGAACTCGTTGATCTGATCAACAAACTCGGGAACAACTGATGATGCGCCGTGAAGAACGATGGGGAAACCGGGAAGCTGCTTCTCGATTTCTTCAAGAATATCGATGCGGATTTTGGGATCCTGACCGGGCTTGAACTTGAATGCGCCGTGGCTTGTGCCGATAGCGATTGCAAGTGAGTCAACGCCTGTTCTTGTTACGAAATCAACAACTTCAGCGGGGTTTGTGTATGAAGCGTCTTCTGCTGAAACGTTAACATCGTCTTCGATGCCTGCAAGCTGACCGAGTTCGCCTTCAACAACAACGCCGTGAGCGTGTGCGTAATCAACAACCTTCTTTGTGAGAGCAACGTTCTCTTCATAGGGAAGGTGTGAGCCGTCGATCATAACTGATGTGAAGCCGCCGTCGATGCAAGCCTTACATGTTTCGAAATCGGGGCCGTGGTCAAGGTGAAGAGCGATGGGGAGACCTGTTGTTTCAACAGCAGCCTCAACGAGCTTAACAAGATATGTGTGGTTTGCATAAGCTCTTGCGCCCTTTGATACCTGAAGAATGAGGGGAGCGTTGAGAGCCTTACCTGCTTCAACGATACCCTGGATGATTTCCATGTTGTTTACGTTGAAAGCGCCTACTGCGTAACCGCCCTTATAAGCGTCTTCAAACATTTTTTTGGTTGTTACTAATGGCATTTTTATCACTCCTGTAAATTTATAAAACTAACCTTATATATTATATCAAAAATTCGATGAATGTCAATAATTTTGAGAAAACAAAATCCTCCGTGTTAGCTGCACGGAGGAAAATGAATTAATACATAATATCGGAATATGTTGTGTTGTATCTGAGAGAAGCTGTGCCGTTGACTGAAACAACTGCCTTAAGCGATATTTCGGCATCAAAATCATATGAATAGTTGATTTCTGCGATTTTGCCGTTTTCAACAACAACCTTAACTTGGATGTTGTTATAACCGGCTTTTGATTCATAAACTTTAACTGCAGTTGTAAGATTTGCAATTCCGTCAACAACTTCTTCGTGGGTAACAAAATCATTTGTGAGTCTTGCCAAAGGAGTAGCGTTGTCTTTCTTCGGGTTTAAGGTGTTTACAACAGTGAAGTTGTAAATGCCGTTATCTTCGCTGAAAGCAACAATGTCATCTGTGCTGAGGCTTGTTGCTTTAATCATAATGTCAGATTTGTAGTCTCTGGGAATGCTGCCTTTTTGTGTGCCTATTCCGAGAAAACTGCCAACAACTGAATTAAGGTCTGAATTTTCATCAATGGCTTTGATGATGCCATTGAGGATGTCTGTTGCGGAGCCTACATCGATGGGGTCGGTGTAAACTGCGCTTCTTGAATAATCATAGCTGCCGTCTTCTGCTATTTTTGCGGTTTCTGCATTGAAAAATGCAAGAAATTCTGCTGCTGCCTCTGCATCAAACTCGGTTGTTTCAACATTTGTTGTGGGTTCTTCTTCGGGCTGGGTGGGGATAATGTCGCCAACACCGATGAAGTTGCCGATGCCGTTGATGAGAATTGTGAATGCGAGGATGATTGCTGAGAAAAATTTGATGATTGTGTTTGACATATTTTTCACTCCTCTTTTACGATGTTGATACATCGCCTGTTGTGCATACAATTGTATACATACTCTGAGAAAAAGTCAATACAAACAGTATATTTTTGGGGATAAAACATTATGCCAGCAGAGCCTTAATTTCCATAACAAGAACGTTGATTGCGTTTCTTATGCCTGCAAACAGCTCTTCGATGAAATTATCATAAACCGTGTAAGGCTCATCAACCTGCAGCTCAAGCCTTGCGTTGCCCTTCTTCACGCCGCCTTCATAGGTGTAAATCTCATTTTCAAAGCTGCCGTCTTCACAAACTGTGAAAACTCTGATTCCGTAAGGGCCTGTTTTTGCGAATTCACAGCCATAGGTCATTCCGAGCTCGATTCCGTCATATGTGCCCGTGAATCCCTCGGTGTGCCAATGGCCGAAATATGCGCCTTTAACATCACCGCATTCTTTCCAGGCCTTGAACTGAGCGCTTGTATCTTCGGGGATGACGAAAGCGCTTGCGCTATAACCGCTTGCGATTTCTTTGTTGAGTCTGTAAAATTTGTTGCCCTCAAGCCTTGCGCCTTCATCCCACATATTGCATTCTTCGAAAAGAAAGCCCGGGTCGCTTGTCGGAATATGCTGAAAGAGAATTGAGGGCACGGGCTTGCCGCCGTTTGCTTCTTTAAGAGCGGCGCTTTCAGTTTTATACCATTCAATCTGCTCTTCGGTTACGGCGTTTGTTGCCGTATCCATAAGCCAGATATTGAACGCTGTTTTGCCTTCTGATGATTTTATTTCAAGGTTATAGTCGATTCTGCCGTTTTCATCGTTGCTTTCATCAAAAATGATGCAGTTTTCATAGCTGTTATAAATTTCGAGCCATTCTTCGTTTGAAATTCCGCATTTATAATCGTTGTTTCCCTGAGCAATTGCAAAGGGAATGCCTCTTTTTTCAGCTTCGGCAAAAACAGCTTCGCAGGTTGCCTTAACATTTGAGAGAGTCTGTTCGTGGCTGTCAACCTCAACGCCCTCGCGCAGGCTTTCGCCGTCAATGCCGATATCGCCTATGCGGCTGTCTTCAACAATGTCGCCCGTAAAAACGATAAGGTCGGGACTGGTCTGTTCAATTGAAATTTTTATGAGATTCACCATATCGTAAGCGGGGAAGTGGTCATCCTGAGGGTCGCTTATCTGAAGCACGGTGAATTTTCCGTCATCGCCGAATGAAAGCCCGTTGCTTTCGGCAGATGCAGTTATGCAAAGTGTAACGAGCATCAAAACGGCAAGAATGATGCTGATTAATTTTTTCATTTTAGGCACCTCTTATGTTTGTTCTTAATATTTATCCATACTCTCAACATCAAGAACAAATACGGTTGCGCCGCCGACAGTAACCTCTTCTTCAAGGCTGTTTTTCTGCAGACCTCTGCCGAAGGAATCGGTTGTCATTGCGACTTTGTTTCTTGTCATTGAATATTCCTGAATAATTTCTTTTGCTCTGGCAACCTTATCGTCTTCTGCGCCGATAAGAAGGGTTGTGTTTCCTATCATAAGGAAACCGCCTGTTGTTGAAAGCTTTGTTACGCTGTAGTTTTCTCTTGTGAGCGTTGCGGAAACAACCGCGCTGTCATCGTTGTTTACTATTGCAAGAATGAGTTTCATATTATCATTTTCCTTTCATTACATATCGGGTAATATCAGTTTCTGGCTGCGTTTATCGAGTTCATAAATATTGGGGATTTCATAACGGTTATCATTGCCGTCTTTGATAAGTATCCGCTTATCATAAAACATTTTCATGGACTGAATGTGATTTATGATTTCAAAGGTGTAATTTCCTCGGTCTGTTTCAACATTCCAGAGCCAGATTCTGTGTTTTTCGCTGCGGCTTACAAGCCTTGTTATTTTCGGGATTCTGTAATATTCTTCAAGGCAACCGATAAGAAGAGCTTTTTGCTCGGGTTCCATATTTTCAAGCTTTCGCAGAATAAACTGTTCCTCACCGTTTTCATCAAGGAAGGTTATATATTGCGAATGGCCGCTTATGGGGAAAAGCCTTCGGGGCTCAAGATTTGTGAACTTTTCGCCTGTGAAAAATTCAACATCACAAAAGATTTTGTCTTTTACGGTGATGTGTATTTCGTTGCCGTTGATGAAAATTCGTGACATCTTAAACCCTCCTTATTCAAAGTTTTCTGCGGCTTTTTCTGCCGCAACTTTTTCGCTCATTGACTGAATGTTGATGAGCTTATAATATTTGCCTTTAAGAGCCATGAGCTCTTCGGGTGAACCGAATTCAATAATGTTGCCTTTGTCAACAACAATGATTTTATTTGCCTTGCGAAGAGTTGAAAGTCGGTGGGCAATCATAAGAGTTGTTCTGCCTCTTATCAGATGATTTATCGCATCCTGAATGAGCTTTTCGGTTTCAGAGTCAACCGCGGATGTTGCTTCATCAAAAATAAGAATACCGGGATTTTTGAGAACGGCTCTTGCGATTGAAAGTCTCTGTTTTTCACCGCCCGAAAGGCCGACGCCTCTTTCGCCGAGCATAGTGTCATAAGCATCGGGAAGCCGCGAAATAAAGCCGTGCGCGTTTGCAATGTCGGCGGCGTTGATAATCTGTTCGGGGTGTGCACCCGGCAGAGAATACGCAATGTTATTGAAAATTGTGTCTTTGAACATCATGGGTTCCTGCTGAACATAACCTATCTGCGAGCGGTAATAGCTCATATCAATATCCTTTATGTTCACATCATCAACGAAAATCTCGCCTTCATAGTCATCATAGAAACGCATAAGAAGATTGATGAGAGTTGATTTGCCTGAACCTGTTGTTCCCACAATACCCACAACATCGCCGGGATTGATAACAAAGTTGATATCGTTGAGAACCTTTTTTGAGCGGTCAAACGAAAAGTTTACGCCGCGGAATTCGATTTTGCCTTTGACATTATCAAGGGTTTTATCTTTGCCGAAATCGTGTTCGGGCTCGGCGTTGATAATATCCATAATCTTTTCTGTTGAAGCGAGCGCGTTCTGATAAGAATCGCTGAGATTCGCAAAAAAGCTGACGGGGTTATAGAACATACTTGTATACGAAATAAATGAAACAAGAACACCGAGAGAGAGCTTATCGGGTGTGTCAATAACCATGTTTCCGCCAACGAACCAGATGATAACTGAGCCGCAAGTGATGAGGAATGTTATCACATTGGGGAAGATAGCGGCAACCTTGCCTGCTTTTTTATCTTCATAAAGCCAGTCATCAACCTGACGGCTGAATTTCTTGACAGCTTTATCTTCGCTTGAGAATGATTTTACTATTCTGACAGCGGGGATTGTGTCTGAAAGAATATTGGAAATTGCAACGCCTCTTCGCCATATTCTGCGATAGAGGGGGCCGATTTTTTTGCCGAAATAGCGGCTGCATAAAACAACAACAGGCACAGGCAGAAGCGAAAGAAGCGTGAGCCTCCAGTTCATACACATCATAATGACGACAATACCTATCATTGTGAAAAGCTGCACAACCGCTTCCTGTGTTATTCTGAGCATAAACTGCTGCAATACGGTTGTGTCTGAGTTAACACGGTTGATAACAGAGCCTGTTGATGTTTTGTCATAAAACTTCATCGGAAGATACTGCGCTTTTGCGTATATCTCTTTTTTCAGGTCTGCAATGATACCGTCGCCCGCTATTCTCAGATGATAAGCGCGAAGAGCACCGATTCCGTATTGAACAAGATAAACAAGAACAAGGAACAGTATGACCGCAATAAGCATCTTTTTATCCTGAGCGGGAATAACGGAGTCAACCATAAGGCTTGTGATATACGGCGGAACGAGGGCGGCAACTGTTGTTACAACTGAAAGAATAATGCAGAAAATAAGTTTTCCCGAATAGGGTTTTATGTATTTCAGCATTGTTGATGCGATTTTGCCCTTGCCCTGGCAGTTAAGGCAGTCTGCATTGGGAGAGGGGAGCTTTCTTCCGCATTTTGGGCAGAAGGAACGCAGATTTTTGAAGGTGCCTTCAACTGCGGCCATTCTGTCTTCAACACTTTCGCCGTCTTTCACCTTCATTATGAAATCTGCCGCCGCATCGCAAAGATCGGCCATTGCGAAAGTGAAGCGCATAAGGTCAATTGATGACCCGCCGACCGTTGTTGCTTTCAAAACGGCATTTCCGTACATTCTTTTAACAGCAATTTTATCAATATCTGAGAATTCAAGGATAAAATAACCGTCATCAAAGCCGTTGCCTATGGCAACAATACGGCTTTCGGTTATATAAACCGCACCTTCGCCGTAGTTGCTGTTGAGATCAAGGTCACCAACAATTGCAAAGAGCGGTTCATCGCCGTTTTTGAACAGTTTTTTTGCTGTTTTTTTGATTTCGGGACTTGCGGGTTTGTTAATCAGAAGATTTTTCGAAGCCATTTCTTTCACCCCTGATATATGTGATTTTGTCTGCATTATAAGTCTGTTTTTTTGCTAAGTCAACATAATTAAAAAACTTTTTGAAATTTTGTAGGATTAACTAAATTTAAAAGGATTGTATTGTATTATTAAACAAAAAATCTCTTGTTATCTTATTTAATAACAAGAGATCTATAATGTTATATAAAATATCCGGCGTTTTCTTTGATGAATCTTCCCGCTTTTTCGCAGATTTCGTCTGCGGTGACGAGTTTTGAGAATTTTTTGTCGTATTTTTCGGTTTCTTCGGGGATAAACGTTGC
>JAZLBI010000188.1:0-6337 GCA_045613625.1 Acutalibacteraceae bacterium
ACCTGAGAATCGTTTACACCGTACCAAGGCTCAATGCAGACATAAGGTGCGCCGGGTTTTGCCCAGATACCGAGGAATGGGCATTTTCCGAAGGTGAATTCAACTTCGTTTTCGCCCTTGATTGTAAGTTTTTCAGACTGAATATCCGAAAGAATAAGCGCATCGGGTTCAAAAATTTCTTTGGTAATTTCTATTTCCTTGGAATTTTCAATAAGAGGGAATTTTTCGGGAATGATAAGATTTTCTTTATCGATTCTTTCTGTCGCGAGTGTTTCGGCTTTTTCAAATTCAATTATATCCCCTACATTGCAGTTGAATGCAGGATGAGCACCGACGGAGAAATACATTTCACCCTTTGTTTTATTGATAACCGTCATGGTATTAACAAGTGCTTTTTCTTTAAGCTCAAATGTTACAAGATATTCAAATTCGAAAGGATAGCTTTTGAGGGTATCTTCATTGCTTTCAAGGCTGAAAACGGCTTTTGCGCCTTCGCACTGCTTAACGGTGAAAAGAAGCTTTCTTGCAAGGCCGTGTTTCGGCATTGTGTATTCAACGCCATTATAACGGAATTTATCGTTGATAAGCTGACCGATAACGGGGAAAAGCACGGGCGCCTGACCATACCAGATATCGGGATTGCCCTGCCAGATATATTCCTTGCCGTTTTCTTTGAGCACAAGCGAATGAAGCTGAGCGCCCATATCATCGATTTCGCAGGTCAGAAATTCATTTTCAATTTTGTAAAACATAATTTTTTTCTCCTTATTATAGCAACATTTTATATGTTCTGATGTAGTGGCAGATACCCATTTAACAGATTTACCGCCTGAATTTTCGCAGATAATTCTTTTTTTCGGCGCTTATGCGCAAACTTTCAACCGCTTTTCGGATTGTTTTGTTATGAACATCCTCATCAAGGCGGTTATTTTCGATATAAGAAACAATTTCGTCATAGCGAAACGAAAGCGCCGTTGCAAAATACCACGCCTGCATCATTTTTATATAGTATTCATCAGAGTGTATTTCACAGACCCATTCGGGATATTCGGGGCTGAACGCCTCATCAAGATAATGACACATCAGCATTTCAATGCCGAAACGAACGGCATAAACATCATCCGATTTAATCCATTTTTTTATCTCGCCGAGCAATTCGGAAAGATGATTTCTGAAGATTTTCGGGCGCATCATATCGCAGGTTGCCCAATTATCAACAAACGGAAGAAAACGGTTGATTTCTGAAACGCAGGCATCATAATCCTTTATCTCTTCAATAAGAAAAGCGTGAAGATTGTTTTCTTCATAGTATTTATGGGGAAGAATTTTCAGAAATTCTTCGGCATAATCCGTTTTGGAAATTTCTTTCGCAAGCTTTCTCAGATCGGGAGTTCTAACGCCGATCACAAGCCCCTTTTCAACCGTTGGCATAAGGCGGGAATGAAACTCCCTGTAATCCGAATCCTGCAATTCAAAAAGTCTTTTTCTTATATATTCAGCCGCCATTATATCACCTGTTGACAGTTACCGCATAAATATGCGGCGCATGGGAATCGTTGCCGTTGAATTTCACCGAGCCGTTATTTGAAAGAACGATTTCATTCTCACCCGCCTCAAGCTCAACGTTGAGAGTTACGGTTCTGACGGTATCCCAGCTGTATGTGTTTCTGCACCAGAGATTATGGCTTTCGCCGTTTGCGGAAACGGTTATATAACGCTCGATAAGGTCAACGTTATAGCTGTGAACGCCGCCTTCATCGTTGTTTGAATAAAAGAAGGTCATTCTGTAGCTTCCGCTTTCGGGCACGCTTACTTTAAACGATGCACCGCCGCCCGCCGACGAAATTCCGTCAATATGATTTCCGCTGAGAATTGCGCCGTCAAGGCTCATTTCAGATGCAGTAACGCTTGCCGAAAAGCCTTTGTTTTCGGTTTTTATGATAATGCATTCAATGTTTTCGGATGTTTTCACATCAACATAGTTAAGCCCTCTGCGAAGATAAACAAGCGCTTTGCCGTTTTCGGCGGTATATTTTGCGCCGTCAAGCTCAAAATCGGCATCAACTCCGATATTAACTTCATAGAATCCGTCACAGGGTGCAACCGCAAGGAACGATTTAACGGATGAATTTGTTCTGTCTGAATCATAAAGAACAGCTATCGAATTATCCTCACTGTGAGGAACAACAAGCATACTGTCAACAACAAAAGTTCCCTTTTTATGGGCAAGATTTATTGAATGACCGCCTTTTTCGAAATAACGGGTAAAGGTCATCTTATCCGTATATTCGCTCTTTACGGTGTTGGGGAATGCGATTTCTTCGCTCACGCCGTCAAGAGTCATCGTTGCAACAGTATCGCATCTTTCGTCGGGCGTTTTTCCGTCATTCGAGTTGCCGTAAATCAGCGAAATATCATAATATCCGTTTTCGGGAATATCAAAATCAATCGCAACACCGTCGCCGATATTCTCAAATCCGCCAACCATTCCGAAAAGTTCGCCCGTTGTTGCATAAGCGCTGTCGTAGGTATAAGATGCGCCGAGTCTTTCGCCGTTTTCAAATTCATAGCGCACGGGAAGAGGCTGAGAAGGGCTGGTTTTTCCGTCTGACGGAGCAACAACAATATGATAAACCGCCGTAGGGTCAGGGTTTTCAAGCTTTATCTTAAGCTTGCCGAGCGATGCGGTATCGGTATATTCATGAACAAGATACGGCTTTGAAACAACTCCGCTGATGCCTTCAAAATAAACCGCTTCAATGCGTATATCAAGCTTTTTGCCAAGGTTTGTTTCATCAAGATTTTTGAGGATGAGAGAGGCTGTGTAGTCCGCTCCGCCGCAGATAATATCAATTTTATCCTTGTTATCCGCAAGGGATGCAAGGGCGGTGAAACCGCTGTAATGAAATTTCTTATAGCCGTATTTTATAACATTTGCGAAATCGGCATGCAGAATATCGATTGTTCTGCTTTTCAGCAGGCTGCCTTCCATATCCGCATACCAGCGGTAGAGCCACCAATTGGAATTGGGGCTGTTATCATCCGCCGCAGTATCGTTAAGATTGTTTGCAAGGCGCCAATATGCCATATTGGCATAAACGCCCGATTTTTCTATTTTTTCAACATATTTTATCATATCGGCAGGCGCGCCGCATTCATACATCGTTCCGTATTCGGTAACGATTATCGGAAGCTCTGCAATGCCGAGCTCTTTTTCGATTCTGCGGTAATCGTCAACGTGATCCTGCCAATAACGAGAGGATGTTTCGCCCAGCTCGTGATAAATCATAACATCGGGAAGGCAGTTATTTGCCTTGCAATATTCAAGAAAATGCTTTATCTCATAGCTGTCATAATCGCAGTTGCCAGGGCCGCCGATTTTTGCATCGGGGTCAATGGATTTCACAAGGTCATAGGTTTCTTTCCACGCCTCATAAAATCGCTCTTTTGCCGCATCGTCAAACATCAGCCACGAACCGTCATCAGACATTGTGCCGAACCAAACTCCGTTATCCGCTTCGTTATAGATGCAATAAACGAGCCTGTCTGCATAATCTTTCTGAGAAAGCTCTGTCACATTTTCACGAACCTGAGGCAGAAATCTTTTGCGCACAAAATCCATATGGTCATATGTGCCTTCTTTTCGCATCTGCCATATCTCATCGTGGCAATAATACCAGGTGTCAAAGCAATCCTGAAGATAAACGGTTATATAATCGCAGTTATCAAGCGCAGGAGAAACATCGTCAACATCGCCTATCGGATGCTGAAGACCGCCGATAACCTTTTGCGAAACGCTCGCAATATCAACGCTTTCGGTCATTGCAAGATCGGGCACACCGCTTTGAGCAACGCCGTAAAGATAGCCCGATGCCCTGCTTGAAATCTCGCCCTCACTGACCGCGGCATCAATCTCAATAACGGGCTGAAACATATAGGGCAAACCCTCTGCGGCAAGCGAAAGCGCAGTGAAAAGTCCGATAATAAAACTTATTATTCTGCTCATAATTCAGGCTTCCAATCCGAAAGCTTGCCCGCTTTCTTCCAAAGAATTTCGGCTTCATTCACCCAATTTTCAAATCCTTCGGGCGTTTCGGGGAATTTTTCATAATGCTCGGTGAGTTTGCCGCTGCTGATAAGTCCGTGAAGAATGCTCTTGATTTCAGAAATCTTTATTTTAAGAGTGAGGATGCCGATAAGAACAAACAAAACGATTTTGAGTATATCGCCGCCGCTGAGTTCAAGCTCTTTGCCCATTCCGCCGAGAATTTTTTCGCTGAAAATAACATCGTGCTTAAACAGATATTCGTTCGCCTTCGGGCTGTGTCTGACAACGCCCGTAAGAAGAGCCATAAGGCTTGCGAATTCCTTGCCCTGAGTGTTGTTATAGAGCTTATTGATGCTCCAGAGAGCTTCACGGGTGGGGTAAGCGCCGTTTTCCATTGCTTTTGACGCAACTTTAACCGCAATTTCTTCAAGCACAAGAGAAGCCGTACAGCCCTCGCCGCAGTTGGGTTTCGTTATGCAAGCGGCATCGCCCATAGCAATAAACCCGTCTGAAACAAACGAATAGGGCGCTCTGTGATAAGGAGTTCTGCCTTTTTCGATTTTTTTAACGGTATAGGGAGGCAGTTTTGCGTTCTTTTCAAACTGCTTGAAGCATTTTTCAACATAATCAAACCCGAAACAAGCGCCTATGCCGAGGATTGCATCGCTGCCCGCACTCGGAGCAAGCCAGCTTTTATACGCAAGCCAGAATTTTGACTGCATCCAGCGGCTTTTCTCTTCGGGTAAATCAACATATCTGAGAACAACATAAAGAATATCATCGGGTGTAAGCTCAAATTTTTCAACGCCGTAGCCATCAGGCAAACTACGTCTTACAACTGCGGGAATACCCGAGCAATCGGCAACAAGTCGGCAATTTACGCTCACTTTTTCACCGTCTTTTATATATGTAACGCCGTTTATTCTGCCGTTTTCATCATAAGCAAGGCTTTCATACGCCGCATCATAAACGATTTCTGCGCCTGCATCCGATGCCCAATCATTCATCAGCACAATATAATCATGCTTATGCATACCCACAACTTCTGTTGGCGCTGATTTGGGATAATTGCTGAAAGCGGACATCATATACTGATCGCTGAAAATAAATTCGCATATTCCGTCGCCAACCTTAACCTCAGGCAAGCCGTATTTTATCATATCCTTTTTTTCCATATGGAAAACATCATATTCGGGGCTGATTTTTTCTCTTGAATTTTTATCAATTGCAAGCACCGAGAAGCCTTTTTCTGCCATTTTTCGGGCAAAATAACTGCCTGCCGTTGATGCACCGACAATAACTATATCATAATTATTCATAACATATCCCCTTTCGCATATATCTTGATTTTACCAAAAAAACAACCGCTTTGCAACATCAATTTGCAAAAGCGGTATGCTTGATATAATAATTTATCGCCGTGAATTCTCTTTTATACTGACCTTCAATTTCTTCATTAATTTCGGCATAATGCGCATATGCTCCGAAAATTTCAAGCGCCTTTTCAATTTCAACCCATTCGGGCTCAGCTCCGTGCAAAATCTCGCTTTCGGTTGGCTTTCGCTCGCATTCACCATCAATTTCGCAGATGAAATAACGGCTGATATAAAGGATTTCGCGAAAATGCTCGTGAATTTCAAGCATCTGTCTCAGAGGTTTCACAACATAGCCCGTTTCTTCCGCAAGCTCGCGAATGCAGCACTCCTCGGCGGTCTCATCACCCTCCGCACCGCCGCCCGGGATAAGATAAACTCCCGTATTCAGCTCGTGGGAAAGCAGAATTTTGCCGCCTTCAACAAGAAAACCTCTGCTTGCAATGCGGATTCTTTCGGGCGTTTCGCTGTAAACCCTTCCGTATTGATGAATTATTTCAAAATCCATTATTAAACCTCTGTTAAATCAATTCAAAAAAACCGTTTTATACTTTTTCATATCGAGCGTCAGGCTGTCTGTTTTATTTTTTAAAATCCGCTCCTTAAAGCGGTTTAATAGTAAACTCTGACGGATTATTCAGATATGTCTTTCATCAACAAAAACAAAAAAGTGCTATATAAAACAAAAAACCGCCTCTATTGAGACGATTAATTTCGGTGTTATCAATACACCCTGAAAACTGAACAAAGGAAGTGAATAGTGAAAACTGAGATATAAACATTGGTCAAGCCCTCGACCTATTAGTATTGCCAAGCTGAACGTGTCACCACGCTTACACATGCAACCTATCAACCTCATAGTCCATGAGGGGTCTTACTGGCTTACGCCATGGGATATCTTATCTTGGAGGCGGCT
>JAZLBI010000189.1:0-2088 GCA_045613625.1 Acutalibacteraceae bacterium
TTTGACAAACATCTCGCTCTGAGATATAATCGAATCAATACGGAGGTGTCATTTATGGCTTCAAAATGCAAATGCTGTGACTGGAAAATAAAAGAAAATGAACCGATTGTTTTTTGCCCTGACTGTGGAGCTGTATTTCACCAAAAATGCTATGACAGAATACTGAGATGCAGAGTTTGCAACGCATTGACTCCGTTCGGTACACAGGTTGAAGAAAAGAACCGCAAAGAAGCCGAAACACAGTACCAAGAGGCTGCCGAACTGCTCAAAAAGAAAAAAGAGCAAGAAGAAAAAATCCGCCGTGAAGAAGAGTTAAGGCGAATTCAGCATGAACAAGCCGAGCAAAAAGAAATCCAGAGAAAATTTCAGGAAAGAATTGACCGCCTTAAATCAATTGGCAGAACAGGTTATTACGAATATAAAGTAATCAGCATTGTTGATAAAAAAGGCGCGGTAGATATTAACAGGCTTATGGCCGAATTGAACGATCTTGGGCTTGACGGTTGGAGGCTGCAATGCGCTTATACAAATGAAATGGGCAAGGATTCACTGACTGTCGCAGGCTTTGGCGTAAATTCAACTGCCGATCAGAACATTTTGATTTTAGAAAGATTTGTAAACATTTAAACGAAACCCCCTTGGAGTGACCAAGGGGGTTTCTTCTCTTGCGGATTATAAATCCGTGTGTTATAATAGCATTAAAGAAAGATAAAAAGGTGAGCAAAATGAGAAATAATATCAAAACGAAACTGCCCGTAAACAGTCCTCTGGTAAAAATCCCCTTTGGCGGGCTTACCTCTAATATGCTCAGAACCGTTGCGATTGTTTTTATGCTGAGCGACCACATCTGGGCAACATATATGAGTTTCGGCAACTGGATGACCTATATAGCCAGAATGGCATTCCCCATTTTCGCTTTTCAGATTGCAGAAGGCTATGTTCATACCACAAATTTCAAAAAATATGCGTTAAGACTTCTGTGCTTTGCAGCTGTAACAGAAATTCCGTTCAATCTTTTCTACAGCAGCAGATGGTTCAACCCCTATCACCAGAATGTTCTGTTCACTCTTCTTCTGGGATTGCTTGCGATTCACGTTATTGACAAAGCGAAGAAAAACAGAACCGCAAAAAACATTGCGCTTTCCGTGCTGTGGCTGATTCTGATTTGCCTTGCATCAACAATCGGTTTCGTGGATTACGGATTCCTCGGTATGATTACTGTTATTATGTTCTTCCTTCTGAGAGATTTTCCGTTTGCGTGGCTTGCGCAGCTTGTTGCAATGGTGCTTATCAACATCGTGTTCTTTGAAGGTCAGGTTTTCCCCATTGAATTTCTCGGCAAGACCTTTGAAATTCCGCTCCAGGGATTCGCTGTTTTCTCGCTTATTCCGATATGGCTTTACGGCGGCAGAAAGGGAAAATCAAGCAAGTTTATGCAGTACGGTTTCTACGCATTCTATCCCGTCCATATGCTGATTTTATATCTGATAAAGTTTGCGGCATAACCGTATTATTGTTTCTCTCTTTTGTGTATCATCACAAACACATAACATTGAAAAAAGAGCCGACTCGGTATGAGACGGCTCTTTCTGATTATTTCTGTGAAATCTCAGCCTTGAATATCGCCTTGTTTTTGGAAACACGAAGTTCCCCGAAAAACAGATTGCTGAAATCCTTAACGGTTATTTCCTGCGGAGGCACAACGGGATATTCCGCATCGTATGAATCGGATTTGTGCTTTGAATTAACCTTTGTGAAAAGATAGTTGTTTCCGATTCGGTGAACATAGAAGCCGTCAATTTCTATTCTCTGTGGCAGATGGCAGATATATCCGAAATCGTGATCCTCAGAATTTTCGGCATTGATAATATGGCTTGATATTCCCGTTGGGTAAAACTTGCAGTTGCGGATAATAAGTTCTCCGTTCCAGGTTGAGCCGTAATCGGCACGAAGGTCGATAAAACTGTCGGATAAAACGGTTGTGTTCTCAATCAGTGCCGTTCCGCTGCCGATCAGCTTTATTCCGTGATGGCCGAGAACGGAGTTTATAACAGTTGCGTTAAGAACGCCCTGATGCGCGTCAAAACG
>JAZLBI010000190.1:0-3308 GCA_045613625.1 Acutalibacteraceae bacterium
GTCAACATCAACAAGTCCGTCATTGCCGATAATCGGTTTGCCGCTCTTTTTGCTGTCGTGAAGCATAAGGGAAGATGTGGCTTTCATAAGGAAAAAATCCGTGTTCAGCGGTTGGTTTTTTATTTCATCAACCGCATTGAAGGGGTATGAAAAATAATAAACCAACGGCGAAATTTTTATTTTCGCATTCAGCTCCTTAGAACCTTTGGCATACATATCATAAGCAATGCAATCTTCTGTGTTGAACATCTTTTTCATTGCATCAATAAAAGAAGCGTTGCTTTTGTTATCGGGTGAATCCGTCAGACCGAACTGTTCAAGGTGAAAATCCGCAAACTTATGACCGAGAGTAACTCTTCCGAAAACACCTGCATAGTTATAGGTAAGGAATTTTAATGGTTTGATAAGCTTGTATTTTTCTGCGGTTTCATATGCCTTTGTGCCGTCAAGGGGCGAGCAGATTGCGGTAACGGAACAGATAAAATCTTCTTTTCCGCCAAGGAACAGAGGTGAAACATTTTCGCTTGTCTCAACTTCTTCGGGTGCACCGTTTGCCAGCAGATGGGCAAGCATACGGCTTGAATTCCCTCCGAAGCTGTGCCCGATTAAATGAATCTTTTTATCCGCACTCCAGCCGTCAAAAAGCGGTTTTTCATATGTTCTGCCGTAGCGTTTATGACCGTGTTTTTTTGAATGAGCTTCGCCGTAGTCAACTCTTGTTCCCGTAAGCTGTGCATAAAGTTCGCATGCCTGATCCCAGGCGCTTGACATGGGGCCAACCGAAGCAGCATAGCATTCGATTCCGCCATCCGAGAGAAAATCGGTAATACTGCCGCTTGTTGCTCCCCAATAGGGAGCTTTTTTGTTTATACCTTCGTTTTGCCCCCAACCGAACATCCCGTGAACGAAAATAATCGGATATGAAAGCTTTTTCATTTGAACATCCCCGTTTTATAAAAGTTTGAGATTTTCCTCTATTCTGTCAAAAAAGTTCAGGAGCATTCTTCTGTCACTTTCGTTGCCTCTGAAACAGGTTGAAAGCATAAGGTCACCGTTATACGAAAGAACATTGAGTGCGGCACACGGCTTTTCTTTTGCACCGCCGCCGACACAGACCGCTGTCGGAACAATATTGTCAAAAGTAAGTGATTCGGGTCTGATTGCACCCACATTGCTGACCGAAAGATTTGCATTTGTATATCCGAGGCTTGTTATAAACTCTGCCTGAGCATAAATCATTGTTTTAAATCCGAGATTCAGCAAAGGCTGACCGTGAAGACCCATAAACTTATCTTTCTTCACTTCTTGTGTGCTTTTTGCAACGGCTTTCAGAGTGTCCGCCATTGTTTCTCCTTTTGAATCAACAATGCAGGGAGTGAATGCCGTGTGATTTGTATAGCCAATATTTTCGGGATGCTTTATGTATCTTCTCAAATCAACCGCAGAGGAGATGCCTACTCTTTCTGATTCGGAACAACCCGATACATCATAAAAAGCTCTGATATATGCGGCAGAAATAAGGTCGTTTGCTGTTGCGCCCAACTCTTTCGCCTTTAATCTTGCGGGTTCAAAAATATCTGCACCGATTTTCTTGCGGACAAATATTTTTCTGTCGGTGTCTTTTGTTTCGGTGAAAGGCAGAGTGTGTTTATCTTTTGATGAAACTGCCGCAAAAAGCTTTTTGGCAATCTTTCTGTCAGCTTCGCTCATATCGTCATAAACGCGCTCATATGCACGGGATTTATTTGAGTGGTACACAGAAACTGTTCCGTTTTTCATATAACTGTCATAGCCTTTGAACATATCGTTCAGAAAGCTTTTCAGACCGCCACCATCCATACACATATGATTGAAAATAAAACAAAGTCTGCACTTGCCCTCGCAGAAGAAAAGTCCGATTTTTATCTGAACATTACTTTCTACAGGAATACCCTGAAGCAGAAAATCGTCTGCGGAACGCTCAAGATTCATTGTTTCTCTTACCGAAAAAATATCGTCAATATGATAATCCGAAACTTTCCAGTAAGGGTTTATATGATTATCAATAAACTTTGAATGAAAAACGGGTGCTGATTCAACGAGGCAGAGAAGAACGGTTTTCAGCACTCTTATATTCGGAATAAAATCATATTCAATCTCAAAACGAGCAATTCTGTCCATATATCTGCGGCACATATAATTGACTTTGTCGTATAACTCCACAGGAAGTCTTTTGGGAATCGGTTTTTCATTTTTGATTATATCTGCAATGATTTTTTCGTCGGTCAGACCTCTGGAAATAAGCTCGTTTGCTCTGTCAATTGCCTTTGTATTATCTGAAATCATAATTATTCCTCAATAATATGCGAGAAGAAGAAGTTCTTTCTTTCCTCATTATCAATAAGTTTTACGGGTTTTACCTGATTGAGATTTGCACCTCTGTCTTTAAGCATCTGACGGTAATCGTCATAAGTGCCGTGACGCAGGAACTTAACTTCGCAATGCCCGAGGCTTCCGTTCTGGAATGCGGGTTTTGCGGACGGATTGTTTTCGCAAAGCAAGTCTTCAAAAAGCTTTGCGTATTCTTTTTCAAGGCTCTTTTCATGCTGTTTTGCCGTTTCGATAAGCAGAACATAGTGACCGGGAGAGGTGTTGTGGTCAACATAAATGCTGTAACCCACAAACAGTTCATTGAGTTTCTCCGACATACCGTTGACAATATAGTCAAATGCCATCTGTGTCATTTTTTCTCCGCTGATATTGGCAACCTGATTGAGTCGGTAGCAGAAGGTTATCTTCGGCAGTTCGTTATAGAAGCCCGTAACACGGATAACGTCTTCAATTCTGTATCTGTAAAATCCGCTTGTATTGGTGAGAATAACTTCATATTCTTTGCCCACTTCAAGGTCTTTGATTGTGAGCAGATTATCGTAATCATCCGAATCAACGGGGCGGAATTCATAGAATCCGTTGTGCGGAAGCATAACATACTCAAATGAATCAAGTTCAAGAGGAACTGCCATCAACGCTTCGGAAGCGGCATAGCCGAGATAATGAGTGGGAATGTTACCGAGATAGCGCTGAAGTTTTTTCTGATAAATCGCAACCGCACCCGTGCCCATACCGAACATCCAACTGATATTCGACCAGATTCGGGGAACGATGGGTTCATTGTCAAATCCTTTGCGGAATTCTTTGCGGAGTTCTTCTGCACGCTTGGGGTCGGGCTTGAGCCTTTTTTCAAGCTTTGCACGCATTTCGGGCGGACATTCAATATCGGGGTTGATTACGCCCTTTTCTATATCATTGCAAAGCATCTCCCAATTCTC
>JAZLBI010000191.1:0-8950 GCA_045613625.1 Acutalibacteraceae bacterium
CACGTTGCTCACGAGGTTCTTCATACTCATTATGTTAAGCGCGGCAAGTACAGCAAATAATTAAAATATCAAAGGTGTTGTGTTCAAAAGAGCACAGCGCCTTTTTTATTGTTTGCGCAAAAAAGGCTTGCACAGAAATTCCGTGCAAGCCTTTATTGCTTAATAACCGAACTGGTCGAAATATTCGAACGGGTCGATATAATATGCTGTTGTTTCGGTGGGCATTGTGCTGTCGCCCTTATCTTCAACAAGAGTGATTTCAACCTCAAATTCCTGAATGGAATAATCGCTGTTTACGCGGCAGATTGAAAGCTTCATCTTATCGCCGACCTTGCCGCCGTCAATCTTTTCAAGAAGCACATCTGCGGTGGTCAGCGGTTTGCCGTCAACCGCGGTAATCATATCATACTGTCTGATTTCTGTGTTTGCAAGCGAGCTGTCGGGGCTGATTTCGTTGATGATGAGGGTTCCTGCGGGAAGACCCTTAATCTGAGCAATCATGCTGTACTGAGCGCTTGCGCTGACGGGATAATAGGTTATGCCGAGTTTGGGTCTGTTGGGCACATAGTTATAAGAGATGAGGTCATCGATGATAACTTTTGCTGAGGTGATGGGGATTGCAAAGCCCATTCCTTCATAATCCGTTGCGGCAATTTTCTGCGAATTGATGCCGATAACCTGACCGTAAACGTTAACAAGTGCACCGCCTGAGTTACCGGGGTTGATGGCGGCATCGTGCTGTATACATTTCATTGTGTAGCCGCTTTCGCTGCTGAGGGGTCTGTCGATCGCTGAAACAAAGCCGCCCGTGAATGAGCCGAAGAATTCAACACCGCCGGGGTTGCCGATTGCATAAACACTGTCGCCGACCTGAAGTGAATCTGAGTTGCCGAATTCAGCGGCGGGGAGACCTTTAGCCTGAATTTTGAGCACGCCGAGGTCTGTTCTCGTGTCGATGCCGACGATTTCAGCATCATATGCAGTGCCGTCTTCAGTCTGAACCCTTACGCTTATGCCGGCGTCGCTGATAACGTGGGCACAAGTTATGATATAGGTGTATTTTCCGTCTTTATCCTCGCCCATAATAACGCCCGTGCCTTCGCCCGCAGAAGCGTTGCTTCTCTGAGTGTAAACAACTATGCCGACTATGCTGGGTTTGACTTTCGCGGCAATCTGAGCGGTTGTGAGCGCGCCGTCAACGGTTGCGGCGGTGGGTGAAACGGGTGATTCGTGAATGTTGAGGCCGGGTGCGCCTTCGTTTGAGCCCGAATTTCCGTTTGAGGGAGAGGGGGCGTTGTTGCCGCCCTTTGCTATTGACGCAATGCCGAAGCCGAGCGCAAAAACAAGCACGATTGCGATAGCGGAAAAGAAAATCCTGAGACCCTTTCTTTTCTTTTTGGGCTGCTGAGGAGCAACGGGAGGCGGACTATATTGATACACAGGCTGATTTGCATAGTAGTATGTGCCGTTAGGTGCGGCACGGTAAGCCTGATTTGTATAAGGTTGCTGAGTATAAACAGGATTTTCACGCCTCGGAGGGGCGTTGGGAATTTCCTGAGCGTCAACTGTCGGAATTTCTTCTTTCACGGGTGTTTCGGAAACTGGCTGCTGAACTTCCTGCGCTGCGGGGGATTGCGCAGTTTCTTCTGTTACCGTTTCTTTGATTTCTTCCGTGTTTTCTGCTTCAGAGGCAGATGCATTCTCGGGGGTGTTGGGGATGGGGTTGAATTCATCGTTCATTTTCGATTCCTCCGGTAGTGGTATAGGAATATTTTAAACTGTTTATATTAATTAATTTTGAACACAGCATTAAAAAGTTAAAAATTTGTCAGTTAAGCGGAAGCTGGAAGATAAATTCGGTGTACTGACCTTCTTCGCTTCTTGCCGCAATATGTCCGCCGTGAAGCTCAATAATGGTTTTAACAATATAAAGACCCATTCCCGCGCCCTTCACGTCGAAGCTTCTGGATTTATCGATTTTATAGAATCTCTCAAATATTTTATCAATTTCTTCGCCAGGTATTCCTCTGCCGCTGTTTCGGATTTTAACGATAATCTTTTCGGCATCAGCTATAGACCGAACTTCAATATAGCCGCCCTCGGGAGTGAATTTAACAGCGTTATCAACAAGGTTATAGATAACCTGATTTATCATATCCTTATCGGCATAAATCTGGTTGCTTGCAAAAGAATCGAGGCCGCGGATATCGATATGCTTGCTGTCGATTATCTGCTCAAAGCTGAGCAGGGTGTGGAATATCATTTCCGAAATATCGAATTTAACAGGTTTCAGGTCGAGCTCGCCCGCTTCGATTTTGCTCATATTGAGCATTCCCGTAACAAGCCTTGAAAGACGCTTGACTTCATCTGAGACAATTTTTAGATACTGCGTTTCTTTTTCGGACTCGATTGTTCCGTCAAGAATGCCGTCGATGAAGCCGCCGATGGTTGTCATGGGAGTTTTCAGTTCGTGCGAAACATTGGCAACAAAGCTTCTGCGTGACATTTCGAGCGTTGCAAGCGCCTGAGCCATGGAGTTGAAGGCAAGAATAAGCTCGTCCGTTTCATCCTGAGCGAATCGAAGCTTGCTTCGGCTGATATGAATTCGTTTTGAGAAATCGCCCGTTGCGTATTGTTTTGCCGCTGCCGACATTTCGCGAAGCGGCTTTGTCAGCCTGAGCGAAACAAGATAAACAAGAATGAACGCCACGAAGAACGCAAACAGCGTTGCGTAGGTGAACATTTTAAGTATGCCCGTAACATATGGGGTGAGACCGTCAACGATGGACTGGGTTGAAAAAACAACCGCAACGGTTTTGCCGCCCACTATGACGGGGGAGCTGACGACGAAGTTAACTCCGCTGAGAGCGCCGCCAAGGTCGCTCGTTTTGTAAACCGTGCTGCTCATTGCTTTTTCCATATGCTCGGGCGGAATGTTATATCGGTCATGCACCATACAGTTGCCCGTATAAAGCGCCATATTCGGCTGAAGGATTTCTTTGCAGTAAACAACATTTCCGTCAGGATTGACTATGAAAAAATCGGCATCAACAGCGTTTGAAATCTGAATAAGGGTGTTGCAGATAACAACAACCGAGTTTTTGCTGCTTTTATCAAGGTAATCGGATTCAAGAACATCGCTTATATTCTGCGCAACGCTGACCGTGTTTTCGGCAAGCAGAGTGCTTTTTTCGTTCATCCACAGCCCTGATACAAAAAGCAAGAGAGCTCCGCCTAAAAAGACGAAGCTTGCAAGGATAATTGAAATTGTAACAAGAAAATACTTTCGGAAAAGACCGGATTTTCTTCTCTTTGCCACACAAAACACCTCAGTTTAATCTTTGGTTTCGAATTTATAACCTACGCTCCAAACGGTTTTGAGCTCCCATTTATCAGAAACGCCTTCAAGCTTTTCGCGAAGACGCTTAACGTGAACGTCAACCGTTCTTGAATCGCCGTAGTAATCAAAGCCCCAAACCTCATCAAGAAGCTGGTCTCTTGTGAAAACTCTGTTGGGATTGCTTGCAAGATGATATATGAGCTCAAGCTCTTTGGGAGGCGTGTCAACCTTTTTGTTATCAACACGAAGCTCGTAGTTTGTGAGATTGATTGCAAGCTTATCGTAGCGAACCTCTTTGATATCGGTTTTTTCTGTGCTGCCGCTTCTGCGAAGAACAGCCTTGACTCTTGCCATAACCTCTTTTGCATCAAAAGGTTTTGTAACATAGTCGTCTGCGCCGAGTTCAAAGCCGAGCACCTTGTCGAAGGTTTCGCCTTTTGCTGTGAGCATAATAATGGGTTTTTCAGAGAATTTTCTGACCTCACGGCACACCTGCCAACCGTCAAGCACGGGAAGCATAATGTCAAGAATCATAAGGTCGGGCGAAAGCTCCTGAAACATTTTAACGGCATCGCCGCCGTTATGGGCAATAGCAACTTCATAACCGTCTTTTTCAAGATAGAGTCTGAGAAGCTCGCAAATGTTATTATCATCATCAACAACAAGAATTTTTTCAGTTGCCATAATATTCCCCTCCGTTTTTGTTGTTTATGAAGAATTTTACTCTTCAATTATAATTATACACTTGTTTTTAACAAATCTGTGAATTGGCAAATAATAATTTGTTACGAATAAACGACAAATTATTTAACACCGAATTTGAATACCGTGCACGAATAGAATTTTTCGCCTGCATCAAAGGTGCACTGAGGGAATTCGGGCATATTGGGTGTGTTGGGATAGAACTGAGTTTCAAGGCAGAAGCCTGCGTGCTGAACAAGAGGATTGCCTTTTTTGCCGATGATTGTTCCGTCAAGGAAGTTGCCTGTGTAAAGCTGAACACCGCAAAGGTCGGTATAAACCTCAAGAGTTCTGCCGCTTTCGGGGTCATATGCAACGGCTGCGGGGCCGTCGCCGTCGTTGAGACAGAAATTATGGTCATATCCTCTGCCGATTCTGATCTGTTCATCGTCTGCGGCGATATCTCTGCCGATTTTCTTTGACTCTCTGAAATCAAAGGCAGTGCCCTCAACCTTGCGGATTTCGCCCGTGGGGATGCTGTTTTCATCAATGGGAGTGTATGCATCCGCATTAATCATAAGCTCGTGGTTAAGAATATCGCCCTTGCCTGCGAGATTGAAATATGCGTGGTTTGTCATATTTATAACGGTTTTCTTATCGCTGACTGCAAAATATTCAATTTTGAGAGCGTTATCTTCGTGAAGAGTGAAAACAACTCTGAAATCAACTTTGCCGGGGAATCCCATTGCGCCGTCGGGGCTGGTGTAGCTCATTTCGAGGCTGTTATCATCAATGATGATTGCTTTCCACACTGCGGTTGAAAGCTCTGCACCGCCGTGAAGGCAGGTGATGCCCTTTTCGTTCTTTTCAACATTATATTCAACGCCGTCAATGGTGAATTTGCCCTCTGCAATGCGGTTTGCATATCTGCCGACGGTCATTCCTTCATAATCCGAATGGTTTTCGTGGCCTTCGATTGTGTCGAAGCCTGCAAGTACATCGGCAAAAATGCCGTTTTTGTCTGCAACATAAATGCTGTTTACCGTTGCGCCGTAGGTGATGATATCAACAGCGGTTTCTGCGGCGTTTTTTATTGTGTAGCAGTCAACAACTCTGCCGTCTGCGGTTGTTCCGAAATTATTTTTAACTATCATAAGAAGTCCTCCGAATTTTTATATTTAAAGTATACATTATTATTATAATGCCGTCAATTATTTTAATGTTTTTTCGTAGCCGTATCTGCCTCTTGAAGCGGTTTTTTTGCCGAATTGAATTGCTTCCTTCGGGCAGAGATTGATGCAAGCCGTGCAGTGCTGACAACTCGATTTTGTCCATACGGGTTTGCCGTTTTCAATTTTTATAACTTCATCGGGGCAGTTTTTTTCGCAGATTCCGCAGGAAATGCAATTATCATCCGCAAAGAACTTTTTGGTTTTTCTGAACGCATTATAGAAAAGCGGAACAACGACGCTTTTGAGAGCTCCGCTGTTGCTGCCTTTGCGAGCTTTTATGCGAGCGTTGATATCTTCACAGATTTCAGAAAGCTCCTTGTCGGCGTGGCGAAGATATTTCTGCGCCTTTTCTTTTTCGCAAGGGTCATACAGAACAACGTAGTTATCGGGCATTTTAAGCGAAAAGCTGTAGTCGGCGTTTCTGCCGAGCTTTTTTGAGAGCATTTTATCTGCCGTGCCCGTATCTGCACCGCAGGTTATAACAAAGAAAACATATTTGCCAAGAGATTTTCTGACCTCAGGCATTGATGCAAATCGTTTTATGATTTCGGGCAGTCCCCAGAAATAAACAGGAAAAACGAAGCCTGTTAATTCATCGGAATCAGAGCCGAATGTGTTGGTTTTTATTGCGTCAACAATATTGAGTGCGGTATCGCCCGTTGAGGCGGCAATAACCTCGGCGGCGTGCTTTGAATTGCCCGTTCCCGAAAAATAATAAATCATATATTTCTCCAAAAGTTTATTTTATAAAATTTTATCATCGGCGGAAATATTTGTCAATAAATAATAAGGGTTTAATGAGGCATAATAGCTATGAACGAGAGTTCAAAAAATTACAGAGGAGTTTTATACAATGGAAAAGAACAATCAGCAGAACAACCAGAACAACAAGGATAATCAGAACAACCAGAACAACAAGAATCAGCAGAACAAGAAGAACAATAAGGAAAACTTCTAAAGAGGATTTGTCTGAGAACAAAATCTGACAAACAAGAAATGGCTTGCAGTGGTGAAAATTCCTCTGCAAGCCGTTTTCGTTTCAGTATAAAATTGTTATTTTATATATTCAATCAAAACAAGAATATAGTGGTATGCAATCGGCAGAAGAAGCGCGGGCACCATATTAAGAGTTTTGAATTTTTTCTGAAGAAGAAAATTCAGACCTATCGCCATAATTATCGCATAGCCGACCATACAAATCTGTTCAAGAAGTTCACCCTGAAGAATTCCGCTCAGAGCGCCTGCAAGCAATGAAATTCCGCCCTGATAGAGAAGAATGGGGATGAAGGTGAAAATGACGCCGTAGCCGAGGGTTGCGGCCAAGATAATGGAATTGACAAAATCGAGAGCGCTTTTGATGAGCAGTATTGAACTGTCGCCCTTAAGGCCGTCATTTATTGAGCCGACTATCGACATTGCGCCAACGCAGAAGAGCACGGTGCTGTTGATAAAACCTGTTGCAAAGCCGCCCGAGCCGAATTTTTTCTCTATGTTGTTGCAGAAGCGGGTGAAACGGTCATCAAGCCTGAGAAGCTCACCGATAAACGTTCCCAAAACAAGAAAAATAACAAGCATCAGCTCGCCGGTGCTCTTGATTTTGCCGTTTTCAACGGTGAACATACTTGAGATAACGCCGTTGAGACCGATTATGAGAATTGAAAGCCCGAGAGCCTTGTTGATGCTTTCGGCGTAGCTTTCTTTTATGCCTTTTTTAACCAGCAGACCGATAAGACCGCCGATTATAACGGCAACTGCATTGACAAGTGTGCCTGTCATCTGAAATCCTCCACGAAAATCAGGCTTGTGCGTTACACACAAGCCTGTAACTTTTATTATTTACCAAACATAAGGAGCAGGAAGCCGGCTGCAACAGCTGAGCCGATAACGCCTGCAACATTCGGGCCCATAGCGTGCATGAGAAGGAAGTTTTTGGGGTTATACTTTCTGCCTTCTGTCTGAGCAACACGGGCTGCCATAGGCACTGCCGAAACGCCTGCCGCACCGATGAGGGGATTGATCTTTCCGCCTGTAACAAGATAAAGCACCTTGCCGAGAAGAACACCGCCTGCGGTTGAGAATATGAATGCGCAAAGGCCGAGGCCAACAATCATAAGTGTTTTAACCTGAAGGAAGTCAACACCGTTTGCTGTTGCGCCAACGGTTACGCCGAGCATAATCGTAACGATGTTTGTGAGCGCGTTCTGAGCGGTATCGCTGAGTCTGTCGGTAACTCCGCATTCTTTAAGAAGGTTACCGAGCATAAGCATACCAACAAGGGGTGCCGCATCGGGAAGAATGAGAGCAACGATAACAAAAACAACGATGGGGAAGATAATCTTTTCAACCTTGCTTACCTTGCGAAGCTGTTTCATTTCAACTTCTCTTTCTTTCTTGGTTGTGAGAAGTTTCATAATGGGCGGCTGAATGATGGGGATGAGCGCCATATAAGAATAAGCCGCAAGAGCAATGGGGGCAAGCATATGGCTTGCAAGTTTTGAGGCAACGAGAATTGCTGTGGGGCCGTCTGCGCCGCCGATGATTGCGATTGATGCCGCTTCCTGAGGAGTGAATCCGAGAAGGATAGCGATAACAAATGCAACATAGATACCGAGCTGAGCAGCTGCGCCGAGAAGAAGGCTGACGGGGTTTGCAAGAAGGGGACCGAAATCGGTCATTGCGCCGATGCCGAGGAAGATGAGGCAGGGGAAGATTGAACTCTTGACACCTGCATAAATCAACCTGAGCACGCCGTCGTCATACCAATGAGCGCCTTCAACCTTTTGAGCAGCGTCCATAAGACCCGCGGGGTCATCCATCATACCTGCGCCGGGCATATTGGCAAGAAGAATGCCGAATGCGATGGGCACAAGAAGAAGGGGTTCGAATTTCTTTGCAATGGCAAGGAAAAGGAAAACAAAGGCAACAAGAATCATAACGCCGTATTTCCAGCCTTCAGCTGTGAAAAGCAGGTTGATACCTGAGTTTTCCCAGATGCCGAGCGCAATATCTTTAATGAGAGTAAGATCCATTTAAAAGTTCTCCTTAACCGATTACTGCGAGAACTTCGTCTGTGTCAACGGTTGAGCCCTTTGAAACAAGAATCTGCTTGATTGTGCCTGCGCAGGGAGCAACGATTTCGTTTTCCATCTTCATAGCTTCGAGAATGATGATAACATCGCCTGCGTTAACGCTTGAACCAACTGCTGTGTTAACAGCAAGGATTGTGCCGGGCATGGGAGCTGCAACTTTTGTTCCGTCTGCGGGAGCTGCTGCAGGAGCGGGTGCTGCTGCGGGAGCCTCAGCAGGAGCTGCTGCGGGTGCGGGTGCTGCAACAGGAGCTGCTGCTACGGGAGCTGCAACGGGTGCTGCGGGGATAACTGCTTCTGTAACATTTGTGATAACTGCTTCGGTTTCTTCAACCTCTACTTCGTATGCTTTGCCGTTAAGATTTACAATATATTTCATAATAATTATTCCTCCACTTTCTTGATTGATTTGAAGCTGAGTCTTTCAAGCGGAATGCCGCTTTCATCGCTTATGATTGCCATAATTGTTGCAACGGTATTTTCGTCAACGCCTTCAAGCTCGAGACCTGCAGGAGCAAGGCATCTGATTGACTTGAAATAAAGTTTTTCAAGCGGAATACCGCTCTGATCGCTTACAAGAGCCATAACAACCGCTGCTGTTCTTTCGTCTG
>JAZLBI010000192.1:0-16320 GCA_045613625.1 Acutalibacteraceae bacterium
ATTTCGCCGCCTGCCGCATCTCTTTCGGAAAGAGATGCAATCGCTGTCTGCACCGCAGAGTGGACATCCTCTGCCGTTAAATCTTTGCTGCTGCCCGAAATGCTCCTCTGATTACAGAACGAACACATATGGGGGCAGCCCTTATGCACCACAAAAAGTGCAACGTTTACATGCCTCATTTTATTCCCATAAGCTCAAGCGCTTCCTTCGCCGCCTGCTGCTCGGCAAGCTTCTTGCTTCTGCCTACGCCTTTGCCGATAACATTGCTGTTGAGATGCACCTCAACGGTGAACACCTTGGCGTGGTCGGGGCCGCTGGAATCGGTGAGCACATATTCAACGTGTTCCTCACGGTTGCGCTGAATAATCTCCTGCAAAGCGGTTTTATAGTCTCTGTTCTGCTCAAAGCCGTCTTTGCGGGGAATAAATCTGAGAACTATTTTTGCCGCTTCGTCAAGCCCGCCGTCAAGAAAAACAGCCGCAAGCACCGCCTCAAACGCATCGGCAAGAATCGACGGTCTGTCTGCACCGCCCATTCTGATTTCACCCTTGCCCAAAATAAGAGCAGGGCCTATTCCGAGCTCCTTTGCAAAGGAGCAAAGCGCATTTTCGCACACCTTGGCGGCTCTGTGCTTTGTGAGCTCGCCCTCGGGATAATCAAAATTCTCATAGAAATATTTCGCAGAAACGAAACCGAGAATAGAATCTCCGAGAAATTCAAGCCTCTCGTTGCAGAGTGTGCCGTCGTTCTTTTCGTTGGCGTATGACGAATGGGTAAGCGCAGTTTTGAGCAGAGAAATATCCTTGAACCTGTAGCCAAGATTCTTTTGTAACTGCACAAGATTATCGCTCATTTCAAAACTTCCTTTCGTTAAATTTCGTATATATATTATTCAAGCATTTCCGCAACCTGAGCAACGGTCATATCGCCGCTGATTTCTTCGCTCAGATCAACATAGAATTCGCCTTCAATGGCACGAACGATATCTTCAAGCTCCGTGCCTTCTTCAATAAGTTCGTTGATTTGAGAGTTTTCGTTTATTGCCTCTTCTTCGTATCCGAATTCTTCGCAAATCAATGAAATAATCTTTTCTATCATAAAACATTCCTCCAGTGGTTTTTCGGAACCGTTTATAACAACTGATTTTCAAGCGCTTTCAAGCCTCTGTCTGCAAGCGCTTCGTATCTCTGCTTCTTATCCCTGATTTTTTCATCAAGAGGAGGAAGAAGGCCGAAAGATGCGCCCATCGGCTGAAAATTCTTTATGCTTTCGTCGCTGATGTAACGGGCAAGTGCACCCGTCATTGTAAGCTCGGACGGAACAAATTCTTCCTTGCCGAGGATTTTGTTGGCGGCATTGATACCCGCCAGAATTCCCGACGATGCAGACTCCATATAGCCCTCAACACCTGTTATCTGACCCGCAAAATACAGGCCTTCTCTGCCCTTGAAGCCAAAATCGGCGCCCAGCAGACGGGGCGAATCTATGAAAGTGTTGCGGTGCATAACACCGTAGCGAACAAATTCAGCATTTTCAAGAGCGGGTATCATCGAAAACACCCTTTTCTGCTCGGGGAATCTGAGATTGGTCTGAAAGCCGACAAGATTATACATCGTGCCCGCCTTGTTTTCTTTTCGAAGCTGAAGGTTTGCCCAGGGTCTGTGACCTGTTCTCGGGTCACGCAAACCCGAGGGCTTCATCGGGCCGAAACGGATTGTGTCGTGCCCTCTTGACGCCATAACCTCAATGGGCATACATCCCTCATAGACACCCTTGCGTTTATCAAATTCGTGCGTGGGTGCACTTTCGGCGGTAACGAGAGCCTCATAAAAAGCCTCATATTCCTCTTTGTTCATCGGGCAGTTGATATAGTCATCGGGGTCGCCTCTGTCGTAGCGCGACTGCATAAACGCTTTTTCAAGATTGATGCTCTCTGCAGTAACAATGGGCGCCGCCGCATCAAAAAAGCTCAGGTTTCCTCCGCAAAGCTCCGTTATCTTTTCAGATATTGCCTGAGAGGCGAGAGGGCCTGCCGCAATAATAACAACGCCTTCGGGGATTTCGGAAACCTCTTCTCTGATGAGAGTTATCTCTTTTCGGGAGAGGATTTTCTCTGTTACAAGAGCAGAGAATTTATCTCTGTCAACCGCAAGAGCACCGCCCGCGGGCACAGCCGTTGCCTTTGCGCATTCAACGCAGAGCGAACCCATAAGCTCCATTTCGGCTTTAAGCATACCCGCCGCACAGCCAAGACGCATTGCCTTGAATGAGTTTGAACACACGAGCTCTGCGAGGCCTTCGTTTGAATGAGCGGGAGAAAACCTGACGGGTTTCATCTCATAAAGCTCAACTTCAATGCCTCTGTTTGCAAGCTGCCACGCAGCCTCAACGCCCGCAAAGCCGCCGCCTATTATTTTAACTTTATTCATTATTCTTTTTCTTTCCGGGCGCTGATTTTTCATATCCGCAGCCCTCTGACATACAAACAAGCTTGCCTGTCTTTTTCTTGAAAAGGGATTTTCCGCAATCGGGGCAGTTTTCGCCCGCAGGAGCATCCCAGCTCATAAAGTTACACTTGGGCCAGTTTGAACAGCCGTAGAACACATGACCCTTCTTGGACTTTCTCTCGATGATTTCGCCGCCGCAAACGGGGCATCTTGCACCGGTGTTAACGATAAGGGGCTTTGCATTCTTGCATTCGGGATAGCCGGGGCAAGCGAGGAATCTTCCGTATCTGCCGGTTTTGATAACCATCATTCTTCCGCACTTATCGCAGGGAATATCGGTTGTGTCCTCTTCAAGCTGAATCTTGACATTCTTCATTTCAACCTTGGCTTTATCGAGATTCTTCTCGAAATCCGTATAGAATTCGTCGAGCATTCTCACATAATCCTCTTCGCCGCTGCCAACACGGTCAAGGTTGATTTCCATCTGAGCGGTAAACTTGGTGTTTACGATTTTGGGGAATTTATCTTTAAGCAGACCCGTGATTGCGCAGCCGAGCTCTGTGGGCACAAGCTGTTTTGCCTTTCTCTGAACATAATCTTTCTTGATTATTGTTGAAAGAATGGTTGCATAGGTGCTGGGTCTTCCCACGCCGTTTTCTTCAAGCTCCTTGATAAGCGAAGCTTCAGTGTAGCGTGCGGGAGGCTGAGTGAAATGCTGATTGGGGGTAAGTTCACGCAGCTTAAGGGAATCGCCCGCCTTGATTTCGGGAAGCACACCCTTTTCGTTATCCTCTTCGGGCAGCTCATAGAGCTTTGTGAAGCCGTCAAACTTAACGGAATAACCCGCTGCGGTGAAGATAAGGAACTCCTTATCTTTGTTTTCTTTTGCGGCAAGGATTTCTGCCTTAACCGTATTCTGAACACAGCTTGCCATAAGGCTTGCCATAAAGCGCTTCCAGATAAGGTTATAAAGCTTATACTGATCGCTTGTGAGGCTTGATTTCACCTGATCGGGGGTAAGCGACGGAATTGAAGGTCTGATTGCTTCGTGACCGTCCTGAGCATTCGCTCTTGATTTATAATATACGGGCTTTTCGGGAATATATTCACTGCCGAAGGTCTTTGTTATATATTCACCCGCCGCAGCTCTCGCTTCTTCTGAAATACGGAGTGAGTCTGTTCTCATATAGGTGATAAGACCCGTCATACCCATACCCTGAACATTAACACCTTCGTAAAGCTCCTGAGCGGCTCTCATTGTTCTTTCAGCCTGGAATCCGAGCTTTCTTGATGCCTCCTGCTGAAGGGTTGATGTTATAAACGGAGGAGCGGGATTCTTCTTTCTTGTTCCCTTCTTGACGGATTTAACTTCATATTCTGCGCCGTCAAGCCTTGCAAGATATGATTTTGCCTGCTCTTCGTTTGTGATCTTTATTTTGCCGTTTTCGTCGGAATAAAGGGTTGCGGTGAGAATTCTTCTCTGCGCCGTTGCAAGCTTTGCATCGATAATCCAGTATTCTTCGGGATTGAACGCCTTGATTTCTTCTTCACGGTCAACAATAAGTCTGACAGCAACGCTCTGCACTCTGCCTGCCGAAAGACCTCTTCTGATTTTCTGCGAAACAAAGGGGCTGAGTCTGTAGCCGACAAGGCGGTCAAGAACTCGTCTTGCCTGCTGAGCATTAACAAGGTCAGTGTTAACTCTCTTGGGGTTTGCCATACCTGTTGCAACACCCGTTTTTGTGATTTCGTTGAAGGTTACGCGGTTTTCTTTTGTAAGGTCAAGACCGAGCACCGTTGCAAGATGCCATGAAATAGCTTCTCCTTCACGGTCAGGGTCGGCTGCGAGATAAACAGCTTCACTTGCTTCAACCTTATCCTTGAGCTCCTTGACAAGCTTTTCCTTTCCCTTGATAAGTGCATACTTGGGAGCAAAATCGTTCTTTACGTCAACACTGAGCTTTGCTGCGGGCAAATCTCTGATATGACCCTTTGAGGCAACAACATCAAAATCCTTGCCGAGATATTTTTTGATAGTATTTGCTTTTGCGGGGGACTCAACTATGATAAGCTTTGACATAGGTAATTCTCCTGATTTATTTTAAAGTATAATTTTTTCCGTCGAGCTCTTCGATATAATCATTCAGAGTAAGCTCCATAAGAATCATTATGAGCTTTGATGGCGGAATTGCACTCATTGCGCAGATGTCATTGAAATGGAGAACATCTTCTCCAAAAAGATTATAGACCGCCTGCTCATCGGGGTCAAGACCCGAAGGGCATTCTTTTTTGGCGGGTGCGGGATTTTCTTTTTTCACCGTCGGTTCAACGGGAAGATTGCCGGCTGCACCGAGATTTATTCTGTCCGGATACATTATCGAATAAGGCAGAAGAATATCTTTTGCGCAGGTTGCCGCCTTTGCCGTGCCTGTGCTGATAAGCTTGTTTGCGCCCGTGTATGCCGTTGAAAGCACACTGCCGGGAATTGCAAAAACCTCTTTCCCTTGCTCTGCCGCACAGTTTGCAGTTATAAGCGAACCGCTTCTTTCGCCCGCTTCAACAACGAGCACAGCATCGCTCAGACCCGAAATAATTCTGTTTCTCTGCGGAAACGAATATCTTGATGCGCTCGCAAAAGGAGCATATTCGGTAACAATCGCTCCGTTCTGGCGAATTCTTCGCCTCATCGGCTCATTTTCAACAAGATATCTTGTGCCCAGACCGCAACCCATAACGCAAACGGTTTTTCCGCCTGCATCAAGCGTGCCTTCATGAGCTGCGCTGTCTATTCCGAGCGCTCCGCCGCTTACCGTAACGGCTCCTGCCGCTGCCAGCTCTGCGCTTATTTTTCGGGTTATTGCCACGCTTTCGTAGCAGGGCTGACGGGTTCCGACAACGCCTATCGCAACTTTATCCTTAATGCAGTTTATATCGCCGTCAACATAGAGCACAAGCGGCTGATTATAAAGCATCGAAAGGCTTTCGGGATAATCCTCATCATCGGGCGTGAGGATGTTCCAACCGTTTTTCTCGCAAACAGAGATTGCGGAAAGCGCAGTGTCAAGCTTCGGATTTTTAAGGCTTATAAGCTGCGAGCGGGTAAAAACGCCCGCAAAAACACGCTCTTTTTCGGTTGATTCAAACAGTTTGTGCGGCCTGTCAAAAGCGCAGAGTATTTCATCCGTTCTTGCCGCCGTTCCGAGAGCCGTTGAAAGCCATATCCAATATTTTTTATAATCGTTCATCTTTTCAGCTCCCAGGCAAGAATTGCCGCTGCTGCAGATGCGTTAAAAGATTCTGCTCTGCCGTTCATCGGAATAACAACCTGTTTTCTGCATTTTTCGATAACATTCTGCGAGAGACCCGAGCCTTCGTTGCCCACGCAACAGATAACTCCGCCGTTCATCGAAACGGTTCGGATATCCTCCGCCGTGTTTCTCGGAACGGATGCAAGGGTCAGCACGCCCTTTTCGTTGGCTTCGCATATGAAGTCTGCAAGATTCTCAACAGAAACAACATTCATCCTCAGCGATGAACCCATAGCCGCTCTGAGCGCCTTGGGGTTATAGATATCACAGCCGCCACTGACAATAAGACCGTCAAGGCCGATTGCCTCTGCGCTTCTGCATATTGCGCCGAGATTCGAAGGGTCCTGAAGATTTTCGAGGGCAATATATTTGCCTGAAACATCAAAGGCATCCGATAAAGAGCGTTTTTTCGTTGAACATATGCAAAAAACGCCCTGCGAATTTTCGGTTCCCGAAAGCTTCTGCGAAACCTCCGCACCGATTTCATAGCATTCGCCGCATCCTGCAATAATATCGCTGATATACTCTTCATATTTCTGCAACGCCTTTGAGGTGAAAAACGCCTGCTTTATTTCGATGCCCGTCTGTGCGGCATCGAAGCAGAGCCGTGCGCCTTCGAGAAAAAACTCGCCCGTCTCTTTTCTGAGCGAAGCGCTTTCTCCGAGCCGAACGGCATATTTGATTTTATCGTTTGTTCTTGAGGTTATCTTTTCCATAAAACTCCTGCCGATTCGCCAATTTTCTGCAAAAAATGTAAATATATTGTTTAAATATTTGATACCTTATTATATATACATTTTTTGAAAAATGCAACACAAATTATAAAACTACATAAAACAACAAAAATCAGAGATGTAAATATGATTACATCTCTGATTATTCTTTAGCTATAATTAGTTGAGAGCAGCCTTTGCCTTCTCTGTGAGAGCTGTGAAAGCTGCGGGATCTGAAACAGCGATTTCAGCAAGCATCTTTCTGTTGAGGCTGATTTCTGCCTTCTTGAGGCCGTTGATGAATGATGAATAGTTCATGCCGTTTGCCTGGCAAGCAGCTGAAATTCTTGTGATCCAAAGACGGCGGAAATCTCTCTTCTTCTGCTTTCTGCCGATATATGCATAGTTGCCGCTCTTCATAACAGCCTGCTTAGCTGTCTTAAAGAGTGAATGCTTTGAGCCGTAGTAGCCCTTAGCGAGCTTGAGTACCTTATTTCTTCTCTTGCGAGTCATTATAGCGCCTTTAATACGTGCCATTTTTAAAATCCTCCGTTAAATTCTGTGTGTTTGTGGTTTACAAAGTTCCTATTATTTATAGGGAACAAGACGCTTGATCTGCTTGCAGTTTGTTACGTCAGCAACAGTTGTCTTGCGAAGATTTCTCTTGCGCTTTGTTGTTTTCTTGTTGAGAATGTGTGACTTGTAAGCATGGGCACGCATGGGCTTGCCGTTCTTTGAAAGCTTGAAGCGCTTCTTTGCGCCACTGTGTGTCTTGATTTTAGGCATTGGTATTTCCTCCTTAATAATAAAAACCTTTATTTTGAGCTCTTCGGAGCCAGGAACATCAGCATCTGTCTGCCTTCGAGTTTCGCAGGCTTTTCGATACTTGCACAATCGGCCATGGCTTCAGCGCAACGATTCATAATTGTTAAGCCAAGCTCGGGATGAGCCATTTCACGGCCTCTGAATCTGATTGAAACCTTAACCTTGTTGCCCGATGAAATAAACTTGCGGGCATGGTTGATTTTTGTGTCGAAATCATGAGTATCGATGTTGAGAGAAAGCCTGATTTCTTTGATTTCAATGGTCTTCTGGTTCTTCTTTGCTTCCTTCTCTTTCTTCGCTTTTTCAAATCGGAACTTGCCGTAATCCATTATTTTGCAAACGGGCGGCTTTGCCATGGGAGCAATCTTAACAAGGTCAAGATTTCTGCTTTCGGCAATTTTGAGAGCTTCTGCTGCGGACATAATGCCGAGCTGCTCACCGTCATCGGAAACAACTCTTATTTCCTTATCACGGATTTCCTCATTGATCTGCTGTTCTGGTTTGTTGCTGATGTTAAAGCACCTCCTGAAAAAAATTAAAAGCGAGGGCAGGAATCCCTGACCTCGCATAATCAACACTCTTGACACGGGCAGAATTTGCCCGATTGAAAAGAAATTATTGACCGACTCAGGACTTTCCCGGAAGGTGAGAGCCAAACCTGCTCTGCTTTATTGTGCAAGCTATTATAATCCGTATCCGGGAATTTGTCAAGAGTTTTTCTTAAATTTATTTGATTTTTCTCAAAACAATCATCAACGCCGAGATAATCATTCCGAAAACAAGCAAAAGCAATGCCGTGAAGCCGTTGAAAAACGCTCCGTTCGATGTTATATAGAGCACCATGCTGAGCACAAAGCCGAGAGCCGCAACAACAATCTGCATAACGGAGCCGAGCTTCATCTGCGCATTCATACCGCAAGCCGCCGCAACAGCCCTGAGCATTGAAAACGCCGTTCCGTCGTGAACGATTTTTGCGGGAAGTTTATCGCATACCGCATCTCTTCTGCGCTTGAAAAGCTTGCCCGCAACAGACGAAAGAATCTTGAACGTCTGCTGAGGAAGGTTGAAGCTCTTTGCGATAAGCTCTTCGGTAACATTAACGTCGTTTGTTCTCACAAGCACCTGAATACCGTTGCTTTCAAGCATTCTGAAATAGGGTGCAAGGTTGCTGTCAACGGTGTAGCTGACAACAAACAGAGCCGCAATCTTGCCAGCAACAGCGAGATACATAACCTTTCTGCCGCCGTGTGAATATCTTTCTTCAATCGATTTTTCGGGAACTTCAACGCTGTGGTTAACAAGCAGATTTCTGTTGCCGAGAAGAACTTTCTGACCGTGAATCCTTGCCGCAATGCCAAGCTTATCCTCATAAACAAGCTCTTTGACAGGCGGAAGAAGATCGGGTCTTCCGTCAACAACCTGCTCAAAGCTCTCGCGGAGCGGGCCGCCCGATTTGATAACAAGAGCCGCTGCATAAAGCAGAACATCGTCTATTCTGATATTTTTGAAATCCTTCATACCGTGCATCGTGCACTTTGAACGGTCAAATATATCGGCGCAGTCCATAACAACCGCATTTGCCGATGATGCTTCCTCTGCCGCACCGAGGCATGAAATCATTGTTCCCGTTGCGTTAAGGTCACGGTTTGCAATCATTGCAATAAATGCGGGAATAACCGATGCAAGCACGGGTGAGCATACGCAGAATGTTCCCGCAAAAGCAGAAATCGCCGCCATAAAATCTTTTTCAACAATGCCCGCCGCAATTGCAGCCGCAACAGCCGCACCGAAGGCAACGGGGATAAGTATTTTAACAAGCTTTGAATCCGCAACTTCCTTTTCGGAGTTTTTCATAAAATCCTGAGGAAATTCAACTTTTGATGAATAAAGCAAATCGGCGTTGCCCATCATAAGGCCTCTGCCAAGCTCAAATATCTCGGATTCGTTTTCAAACGGATGAACGGCATACATATTATGCTCGTATTTATATGTGCACACCTCAAAATTCGAGAGAGTGCGCTGAGCATCGAGCTTTTCTGTCAGCTTGCTTATGAGAACCGCACCCACAGCCACCGCAGAGAATACGGTCACGGCAACTTCGTTTTCGCCGCCCGCAACAGCTGCAAGAGTGTTCTGAAGAAGCGCAACCATAACCGTGAGGCTGACCGCGGTATCGCCCGTCATATTATTTCTGAAAAGGCCCGTTATACCGTCGATGAAACGGGTGCTGTTGAGCGCAACAGCCGCAATAATGAGCACGGCATTGAGCACGCACATCATTGTTGAACCCTTGACAAAAGCCGTTGTTTCAAGAGCAAGTTTATCGGCAATTGCGGGGATTATGTTGATTATAACCAGAAGAAACTCAATAGCACCAACCGCTGCAAGGCCTATGGTTGCTTTGCGGTTTCTCTCGCTGAGCAGGGTATGCACCGTTGCTCTTTCTGCGGGTGAGGTGTATTCCTTTGAAACCTCTTTCGGAGCATACATCTCCTGCTTCTTCTCTGTTTTTCTTATCTTTTTTTCCTGCCTTGCCCTCTCTTCGGGGGGAGCTTCAAACTCACCCTGAAAATCTTCGTCAAGGTCAAGCGCATTGACAAGCCTGAAATTCTTCGCCTTCTGCTTTCTCATTTCAGAAAGCTTTTCTTCAACATCAACCTCGTGGGTGCTTTCGGGAAGAGTTTCCGAAGGGATATCCTCAAAGCCCGTGAGCATTATCTGACCCTCAACATCGTTGCCCGCATTGGATATCTTCTTTTCAGCCTTACCCACAGCATCCATAATGCGTGTTTTCTCTGCATCAAGAGCCTTTGCATCCTCGGCGGCAAGCACTCTGGGCATTGCCTCAAGCCCGCCTTCGCCTTCAGTCTGCGCCTTCTGCACAACTATACCCGACCTGTCAACGGGGCCGCTCTGCACGGGCTCCATTTCAACGGTATTTTCAAGCTTGAGAGTTGTGAAAAAGCGGGTTTTATAATCGATGGGTTCAGCTGTTTTCTTTTCCTGCTCTTTTTTCTCAAAAAACGCCGATGCGGGAGCATCCCCCTCATAGAAATTCTTTATTTCGGGAGTTTCTTTTGTTTCATTCTCCTCAACGGGCGGCTCCTGCCAGGCAAATCTTGCCGCAGCGGGTTCCGGCTTATCTTCGGGCACAATCACCGTTTCGATTTCAAACAGCGATTCATCAAAAACATCCTCTTCTTCGCCGTTGAAGAAAGTTTCCTGACCGTCAACCTCAATTTCGCCCGACATAGAGGAAATATCCTGCATTTCGGTCTTCTGAGGCACTGCATCCATCGGTCTGAGAGTGAAAATACCCGTATCAAACTCTCTGCTGAGTATTCTTTCAAAATCCTCGGCGGGGGTCGGCTCTTTCTTTTCCTGAGGCACATATTCCTCGCCGTTTGCCTGAGCGATAAGCTTATCGATATCGTCAAGCGACCAGGTTTTGGAGGGCTCATCCGCAGTGTTTTCACCGCCGAAACCGGGATTTTTCACCTGAGCGAGAATTTCATCAATCTCGCTGTCGTTATTATTTTTCAAAAAATCGCTCAAAGCATTCACCTACCTGTTTTTAGCAATTTCATACATCAAAATTCCCGCCGCAACGGATGCGTTGAGAGAATTTATTTTTCCTTTCATCGGGAGCGACACAACAAAATCGCATTTCTCCCTCACAAGACGGCTCACGCCCTTGCCTTCGGAGCCCACAACAAGGGCAACCTTGCCCGAATAATCCTGTTCATCCCAGCGCTTGCCGTCCATATCCGCGCCGTAAACCCAGAAGCCCTTTTCTTTGAGCTCTTCAATGGTTGAGGGAAGATTCGAAACTCTCGCAACGGGCACATATTCAACAGCGCCCGCCGAAACCTTGCCCACCGCATAGGTGAGGGCAACGCCTCTTCTTTTGGGAATGATTATTCCGTGTGCGCCGCAAGCATCTGCCGTTCTGATAATTGCGCCGAGATTATGGGGATCTTCGATTTCGTCGCAGATAATAACAAACGGCTCTTCGCCCTTGCTTTCGGCGTTTGCAAGTATATCCTCAATCGAAGAATATTCGTGCACCGCCGCCCATGCGGCAACGCCCTGATGATTTTCGCCCTCGCAGATTTTATCGAGCTTTCTTTTATCCGTTTCTTTAACAACAATGCCCTTATCACGGCACTGACCTATAATTTTGCCCACGGAGCCGCCTCTCTCACCCTTGGCAACAAGCAAACAGTCAATCGCTCTTCCGCTTTTGAGCGCCTCGGCAACGGCATTGCGCCCGATAATAAGACCCTGGCGTTCATTCTGATTTTCCATAGAGCAGACTCCTCCTATTTTCAACTATAATCAGTTTATTATAACATATATTTTCAAAAAAGAATAGTATAAATAGAATTTTTACAAAAAAATCCCGTAAAAAATCAAAAAATCCGTTCATCAACTGACAACTTTTGCCAATTGGGTCATATAAAATGAAAGGGAATAACATATTAGCGAAAGGAATAAAAAATTATGGAAAAAACAAAATCTTTCGGTGAAGAAGCCTTTGCCGACCTTCTTGTTGAAAAAGGAGCACGGATTTTCACTCTCGTGCTTTATTTTATGGGAAGCTTCATCCTCTCGGGAGCAGAATTGCTGAGCATAAAAGCTCCGCTGAGCATCGCTCTTGCCGCCGCTTGCACGGGCGGTGAGCTTATAGCGGTTGCGGCAGGCGGTATGCTCGGTGCGATATTCCGCCTTTCGGGCAACGCAAGGCTTTGCGGGGCAATCCCTCTTGCAGCTGTTGCGGCTGTTGTTTTTATTCTTGAAAAAAACGCAATCCGCAAAAAAAGACGGTGCATTCTTTCAGTCTGCGTTTTTGCTTTCTGTTTTGTATGCAACACAGCGGTTATGTTTGGCGAAAGCGCCTCGCTTCCCTCCTTCATACTTGCCGTTTGCTCCGCTCTTTTGTGTGCGGCGTCGGTTACTTTTTATTCGGGCGCAACCGACTGCATAAGAAAGAAAAGAAGCCCTTATATGCTTGATAATCACAGCCTTGTGTGCATCGTTGCAAGCCTCTGCACTCTGCTTTTGGGCTCTTCGGATATCAGTCTTATGGGGTTTCGACCCGCAAGATTTTTCGGCTGTTTCGTTATCGTTACCGCCTCCTATCTTTTCAGCCGCTCGGGAGGAAGCATTGCGGGCATCTGCTTCGGCGGCTGCATTGCGGTTTCGGGCACGAGCGTTGCTCTGAGCATCTGCTACGGAATATGCGGTTTGCTCTCGGGCGTTTTTTCAAAATTCGGTCAGCTTGTCTGCGCCCTTGTTTTCAGCGTTACTGCGGGAATTGCTGCTCTTCTTGACGGCACAGCTGAAGGCTTATGCGTGTTTGCGGAAGCTGCCGCAGCGGCACTCATCTTCGCCGTAATTCCGAAAAACCGCCTTTCAAAAGTGAGAAGCAACATTCTCAATCCGAAGGCAAAAAGGATTGAAAATGAATTCGGAGCGGCGGGTGAAAGGCTGCTCGAAGCCTCCCGTGCAATCGGCTCGGTTTCTCAATGCGTTTCAAATGTTTCAAAGGGGATAGAAGCTATGTCGCCCGCAAACGATATACTTATATGTATGCGTGTGAGTGAAAAAATCTGCTCTCAATGCCCGCTGAAAGATACTTTTTGCCCCGAAGAGGGTGAATTTTCAAACATTCTTGAAAAGCTTTCTCAGGGAGAAACCGTGACTGCCGAAGCTTTTTCGGCGAATTTCAACGCAAAATGCCCGAGCGTTGCAAAAATTGCGGAAAGCTTCAACAAAGCCTACGCATCAAGGCACGCACGCAACGCTCTTCAGGCAAGCTCCGCCCGAAACAGAGAGCTCGCCTGCGGTCAGTTTGACTGGACTTCATCGCTTCTTCTCGAACTTTCCGAAGAACTCGGCAAGGGCGCACAAACCCTTTTTGCCAAGGAAAAATGCGCCGCAAGAGTTCTTTCGGATTTCGGCTTTGAGGTGCAGAGCACAAGCTGCATTCAGCCCCTCTCGGGAGCACTCAGGCTCATTTGCAGAGTTGACGAAATCCCGCCGTCAACAAGCCTTTCAGCCCTCACCGCCGCTCTTTCAACTGAGCTTGAAGCCCAGCTCCATCCGCCGAAAATCCGTGAAATCCAAAACGGAAAAGAGCTTGTTTTTCTCAGGAAAGAACTTCTGAAAATACGCCTCGGCTCTGCGGCGGCAAGCTGCTCGGATAAAAAGCTCTGCGGCGACTACTTTGAATGCTTCCAAACCGAATCAAAAGCATACATCATCCTGAGCGACGGTATGGGCACGGGCGGCAGAGCGGCGATTGATTCAACAATGACCGTTGAGCTTTTTTCTCGCCTTATCCGAGCGGGAATCAGCCTCGACAGCGCACTGAGCATAACGAATTCGGCTCTTTCCGTCAAATCCGACGACGAATCCCTCTCAACCCTTGATATTGCGGAAATTGACCTTTTCGACGGCAACACGGTTATTCTCAAGGCGGGCGCTGCGCCGTCATTCTATACCTTCTCGGGCAAGGTGCGTGAGGTTGAAATTCCGTCATCACCGCTCGGAATACTCAGCAAGGTCAAATTCAGCCGATATAATCTGCGTCTGCGCGGCGGCGACACTCTTGTTATGGTCAGCGACGGCATTCTCGGCTGCGGAAACATCTGGCTGAAAGAAGAAATAAAAGCCTTTTCGGGCGGCACCGATGCAAGCGGATTTTCTGAAATGATTCTGTCATCCGCACGTCGCAAATGCGGAAAAAGCTTTGACGATATGACGGTTATAACCGCAGTTGCCGAAGAAATATAACAAATTATATTGAAATGAGCTTTTTTTCGTGATATAATTTCAAGTATGAAAAAGTTAACAAATAATGAAATCCTCAACCAAATCAAAGGCGGACTCATCGTTTCCTGCCAAGCCCTGTCAACAGAGCCGTTATATGACAGCTACATTATGAGCAAAATGGCTTATGCCGCATCCCTCGGCGGTGCCGTGGGAATAAGGGCAAATACTGTTGTTGACATTCTGGCTATCAGGGAAAGAGTTGACCTTCCGATTATCGGCATCATCAAAGAAGTTTACCCTGACAGCGATGTTTACATCACCCCCACAATGAAAGAGGTTGATGCACTCGTTGAAATAGGCTGTGACATCATTGCAGTTGATGCAACAAACAGAACAAGACCCGGCGGTGTTTCTTTTGAAGAATTTTTCAAAGAAGTGCGCGCAAAATATCCCGATCAGCTCTTTATGGCAGACACATCCTGCTTTGAAGAGGGCAAGCTCGCTCTTGAGCTCGGATTTGACCTTCTGGGCACAACAATGAGCGGCTACACACCGTATACAAAAGGCACTCCTCTGCCCGATTTCACTCTTATGAAGCGCTATAAAGAAGAGCTCGGCGCAACGGTTATTGCCGAAGGCGGCATCTGGGCTCCCGATGAGCTTGTGAAAACATTCGAAAGCGGCGCACACGCAGCAGTTGTGGGCACCGCAATCACAAGACCTATGGATATAACAAAGCGTTTCGTTAAAGCGTTGGAGGAAAGCAGATGAAAATTCTTGCCTTTGACATCGGCGGAACAGAGATAAAATACGGCATTTTCGATGAAAACTTTAATCTGAGCGAAAAAAATTCCGTTCCCACCAACGCACACGAAGGCGGAAAACGGATAGTTGAACGCATTATCGAGATAACAAAAGCTCTCGGCGGTGCAGACCGCATAGGCATTTCAACCGCAGGCCAGGTTAACAGCGAAAAAGGCGAAATTATCTTTGCAACCGAAACTCTTCCCGGCTATACGGGAATGAAAATCAAAGAAATCATAGAAACCGAAACGGGAATCCCCACAGCGGTTGAAAACGATGTTAACTCCGCCGCAATCGGAGAAGCATTTTTCGGCGCAGCAAAGGGTTGCCCGAATTTCATCTGCCTCACTTACGGCACGGGAATCGGCGGCGCAATCTTCCTTGACGGCAAGCTTTTCACGGGCGCAACATTCTCTGCGGGCGAGGTTGGTCATATGATAACCCACGCAAACGGCAAGGAATGCACCTGCGGCGGCAAAGGCTGCTATGAAGTTTATGCTTCGGCAAGGGCGCTTGTTAACAACATTAACGAAAAGCTCGGCACCGAAATGAACGGCAGAGAGATTTTTGCCCGTTTTGATGAGCCTGAAATCCGCTCGATGATTGATGAATGGATTGACGAAATCGTTATCGGTCTCAAGAGCCTGATTTATATTTTCAATCCGCCTCTCGTTGTTGTAGGCGGCGGCATTATGAACGAAAAATATATCACGGATGAAGTCAACAAACGCCTTGCGGATGAGCTTATGGGAAGCTTCAACAAGGTTAAAATCGTTAAAGCACTTATGGGCAACGATGCAAACAAGCTCGGCGCGGCATATCTTGCATCAAAGCTTTAAAAACAAAATAATTAACGGCTTGCAGAGGCATTTCACCTTTGCAAGCCGTTTGTTTTTGATAAATTTAATATGTATGGTCACAGATTTCCTTTATTTTTCGCTCGAGCGCAAGAAAATCTTCAAGTGCATCGGGCTTCTGATTGGGGTTTCTGAGAAGTGCGGCGGGGTGGAAGGTGCCCATAAAGAGGATTCCGCCCTTTTCAATGAAATCGCCGTGCTGTTTTGTAACTTTAAAATCCTTTGAAATGAGTCTCTGCGCCGAAATTCTGCCAAGACACACAATGATTTTGGGCTTTATAAGCCTTGTCTGCTCCCTGAGCCACTCAATGCAGTTATCCTGCTCTTCGGGCAGAGGGTCTCTGTTTTTGGGCGGACGGCATTTCACCATATTGGCAATATATATATTCTTTCTGCGGTCAAGATTAATCGCTTCAAGGTATTTATCAAGAAGCTTTCCGCCTCTGCCAACGAAGGGTTCGCCCTGCAAATCCTCATTTTCGCCGGGACCTTCGCCGATAAACATTACCTCGGCGTTTTCGCTTCCCACACCGAAAACAAGGTTTGTTCTCGTCTCGCAAAGAGCACATTTTCTGCAATTCATACAATC
>JAZLBI010000193.1:0-7417 GCA_045613625.1 Acutalibacteraceae bacterium
GCATAAAGGCTGAAATGATCTGTTTCAAAAACAAGATAGTTACCTTCAACACGAGCTGTAAGAACAGTCCATTTTCCGTTTTTCTCTTCTCTGAGTACGCAACAATCAGATTTATCCATTCCTTCGGGAATGGGAATTTTAACCTGAACTTTGCCGTTAGGCTGAGTTTCTTTTTCATCCTTAACAAAGCAGATGTTATATGTTACATAATCATCAAATTTCAAGGTTGTGTCATTTGAAATAACAATATCTTTCATCTGAACATTGGTTACTCTGAACGCCTGAAGAACAGCCTCGCGGTCAATAACATTACCGCTATCATCAACAATAACGCCGTTCATAATATGATTAGATGAAAGTGCATATGTACGCACACCAACACAAGGTGCTTTATCGCAAAAACCTATATCTATCGCCATACAAATGAGCGTTGATGCTTTGCTGATTTTAAAACAAGCTTCCAATGCCGCGCCATATGGTCCTGCAATTGAATTTAATGTGCTCTCGGTAACACCAAGTCCCAGCTTCAGCATTCCTTTAAAATCAAGACCAATGCTTGCAAAAAGACTTTCAACATCCGTAAGCATAACATTAGCAGACAAGCCATATCCTACCGTTGAAAAACCGATTGTTGCCTTTTTGCCAATGTCAAGAGTTTTACTTATAAATGTATCATAAAATGCATCGCTGAGAGCAACATCTTTTATTACTCCATCTGCCGTTCCCTTGCGAATCATATCAATAACATTGTTAACAGATGAATCCATTTTATATAAGTCTGAAATGCAATCAAAAACGCTTGCCGAAAAACCTATTGTGTTATAAAGCACTGCGCCTGGCGAAGCTGACAAATTATTTGTGATCGTAAAATACCCACCTTCAGGCACTTCTATATGCACACTTGTCTTTTTTGATGTAAATTTAGATTCATATGAAAGGATTTCTTCTGACACACACACTTCATAAAACATTACACCTAAATCAACAAACACTTCCGCAACACTTTCAGGCATAAATGCAAATTTGTCTATGCAAACGCTTTCAAGCCATATTCCGTTTTCATCATAAATATCAACAGCACCATAATGATACTTGCTGTTATACACATCGAAAGCTACAGGGTACGTTCCTCGTGCATTAACATTACCAACAGTGTAATTATTAATATACAAGCCATTTATGTCGAAAATATTTGTAAGAAGATGTTCGTTTCCAATAACATTAGGATAAAAAGACGGCACATTTTCTATATGGTATGAAGGATATTGCAAAGAACCGTTTTTAACAACAAGTTCAATCACAACATATGCACCGCTTTCGGAATCAGTAACTGTAACTGTGGTTTTACCGATTTCTTTGCCTTTGAAATCTATATAATAACCATTATCGAAGCGTTTATAGTCTGAAACATCAACAATATTGGGATTGCTGACCACAACAGCCATCTTCTTCCACTCTTTGTCAATCTCGCCGTTTTTTGAAAGTGCGAAACCGATTTTCATAGTTTCGTCAACATCAATCAAAAACAACTGATGAGTTGTATAGACAACTATATCTGTTTTCTCAACCTTGATTTCACACTCATCTTGTGAACCCATATAATAAGCTTTTAGCGTAGTGTTTCCACCCTTTAAGCATTCAACTTCAACTGTGATTTCAACTTTTTTATCAGTTTTATTACAAATAATATTCTTTATCTTTATTATTGTTGAATCGCTCGGAATAATATAAAGATCATTCTCATCAAAAGGTGCACTATCCACCTTGGCTCTCCATATGAGAGTTAATTTTTGCACTCCATTGGACTGTAAGTTATATGTTTCTTCTTCAAATTGCAAGTTTTCTTCTATTGGAATAAATGTATGTTTACGAGCAAGCACAAACTCTTCAACAGTTCCACCTGGTATGCCATATACCGTTTCGGCATAAGTTATTGAATAATTACCAATTTCACAATCCTTAGCGTATATAGTTGCCTCAGTAAAATTATTGCAATTGTCAAAAGCTTGAGATCCGATTCTCTGTATTCCTTTTCCTATAATTACACTTTCCAAGCTCAAACAATGTCTGAATGCTTGATTGCCTATCTCTATTATCCCATCGCCAATAAGGAGACTTTTTATTCCTTCGCATCTCGAAAAAGCACTTTCTCCGATATACTGCACACTATCCGGGAACCTCAATGTTCCGACTAAACCTTCGCACCACGCAAACGCAGCATATCCTATTCTTGTTACGTTGTTGCCAAAAATGATGTTCGTAAGATTATAACTTTTAAAGAAAGCATAGTCTCCGATTTCCGTTACCGTATCAGGAATGGTATAGGAAGTTCGCATATCAGCAACAGAATACTTTATTAATTTTGTCTTATCCTTATTAAATAACACCCCATATCCATCATTTGAAAAAAAGGGATTATTGGCATCAACCGTAAACTTTACAAATGTGATATTGGAGTCAATTGAAGTTAAATCGATACTTTTCAATCCGCTGCCGATATTAATTTCAGCAAGTTTATAACAGTCAAAAAAAGCACTTTCACCTATACTGATTACGCTGTCAGGTATATCTATTTTAGTCAAAACCTCACAGCCAGCAAAAGCCCAACCATCAATTTTTTCAACGCTATTTCCCAGTCTGATTTCTGTTATCTTTTCGCAATCGTTAAATGTACGCTCTTGGATGACCTTTACGCCATTACCAATAACCACCTTCTCCAAGCGATCACATGAATCAAACGCTCTGGCTCCAAGAGTAGTTACGCTATTAGGAATAGCCAGTTCACAAAATTCGCTAAAAGAAAAAGCTCTTTTACCAATGGTTTCGATCCCTCCAGGAAGATTAATATAGGAACAACTGCTACCATTAAAAGCATTATCTGCTATATGTCTCACAGGATAGCCGCCCAAATACGCAGGAATATTTGCCGTTCCTTTCAAACTTCTTGCCAAACGCGTAATTGTTGCTACGCCCCCTGAAACTGTATATGTAAGGTTCCCTTCCGTATATTCTTCTGCCGCTTCTGCTTTGATGCCGAATATATCGGTAAGGTCAGGCAGTTCGAGGCCTACAAACCCGCTGAGGGGCACCGCACCAAACACCATTACTGCTGCAAGCAGAAATGCCAGGATTTTTTTGCTCATTTTTTTCATCGCAATACCTCCGAACAACTTTTATGTTTATCAGTTTAGCACTAATTTTTATACATTTCAATATTAAAATAACTATAATCTGTAAAAAACATTCATAGCGGAACCTATCAGAGTTTTTTGGCTTTTTACTATTCAATAAAACAATAATATAATTCGGAACGAAACAACCCTTAATTCCAAATTTCGAATTCCGAACAAAAAACGGATTGCAGATTTCTCTCTGCAATCCGTTTTTTGTTGTTTTATTTATTCTGCTGAGCAGTGTTTGCCTGAGCTTTTGCAGCCTTCTTTGCTTCTTTCTTCGCTTTTCTGTCGGGTGAACCGAAGTGGTTGAGAAGCGAAACACAGAGAATGATGATGCCCATAACAATGAAGATGCCGAGCATACCCTTGCCGAGAATGGGAACTGTGCCTTGATCACCCATAAGATTTTCGGGAGTCCAATAATCTCTTGCTTCTGTTACGGTTTCAGTAGCCATAAGAAGCTCGCCTTCGCCGATTGTTATAACTTCTTCCGTAACGGGAGCTGTTGATTCAATAATTTTTGTTGTTTCCATTTTAATTCCCTCCTGTTACTTAACCGTTGAGTGCGCCGCCAACGAGTGTGAGGATGAGACCGCCTGCGATAACCGAAGCAACCTGACCCGAAACGTTAACGCCGATTGAGTGCATGAGAAGGAAGTTCTGGTTATCCTCTGCAAGACCCATCTTATGAACAACTCGTGCTGACATGGGGAATGCCGAGATACCTGCTGCACCGATCATGGGGTTGATCTTGTTCTTTGTGAAGAGGTTCATAATCTTTGCAATCATGATGCCGCCGAAGGTGTCAACGATGAATGCAACAAGGCCGAGACCCATAATAAGAAGTGTATCCAGCTTGAGGAAATCCTCTGCAACCATCTTTGATGCGATGGTAAAGCCAAGGAAGATTGTGATAAGGTTTGCAAGAACATTCTGAGCTGTTTCTGAAAGTGAGTTAAGAACGCCGCATTCTCTGATGAGGTTGCCGAACATAAGGAAGCCGATAAGAGCTGTTGCGTCGGGAGCAACCATACCAACGATAACTGTTACAACGATGGGGAAGAGAATCTTTGTGAGCTTTGTAACCTTCTTGCCTGTATTCTTCATACGGATAAGGCGCTCTTTCTTTGTTGTGCAAAGCTTGATGATGGGGGGCTGAACGATGGGAACGAGAGCCATATATGAATATGCCGCAACCATGATAGCCGCTGTATAGTTTGAATCAAGCATATTTGCAACGAAAATTGATGTGGGGCCGTCAGCCGCACCGATGATAGCGATTGAAGCCGCATCCTTGAGTTCGAAGCCGAAAACTGATGAAAGGCAAAGTGTGAAGAAGATACCGAACTGAGCTGCTGCGCCGAAAATCATAAGTTTCGGATTGGTCAGAACAGGCTCAAAGTCAATCATCGCACCGATGCCGATGAAAAGAATGAGGGGGAAAAGCTCGTGACTGTCGATACCAATCTGAAAGAGGAAATCGATAACACCTCTTACACCCGATGCAGCCTCGCCGGGCAGAACTTCGGGAATGGGCAGGTTAACAAGAATTGCGCCGAAGCCCATGGGAAGAAGAAGAGTGGGTTCCATTTCTTTTTTGATTGCGAGGAAAATCAGCAAGCCGCCGATTACCCACATTGCAACCTGCTTGGGGTCAAGGTTGGCCAAATTTCCGAAAATGTCTGTTAAAATATCCATTTTTGAAAATCATCCTTTCTTTAATCACATTCTCCGCCATTATAGCGTTTATTTTACGCTAAGATTATATATTAATGTATTTCAAAAAGCAATAGTTAAAAAGACTAAATTTTACAATTATTTCGCTCACATTTTGGGTGCGGGTCGATGCTTTGCGGTATACTGCGAAACATCAATGCGAATAACGCTCACAACGCTCACCATTTTCTCTTCAAATTCAAAGTACTTGCCCGTCTGGGTTTTCATAAGAATCGAAAGCGCCTTCTTCTTTTCTTCAACATCTTCAACGATTGTTGCAACTCCCCTGCCCATAACCGATGAATAAGTTATGCCGTATTTGCAGGCGATTTCTCCCTCAAACGGAGTTATATCGCAATCAAGTTCAAAGAAAACCTTGGGATTTGCTCGCATAAGGTCAATTTTTCTGCCCCTTCTTGCGCCGTGAAGGTAAACGGTAAGTTTTCCGTCTTCCATAGTATAACCGTAATTCATCGGAACAACATAAGGCTCGTCGCCGTCAACCAACCCAAGATGCAGCACCTTGGCCTTGTCAAGTATTTTTATTATCTCATTGATATCCGTTACCTCACGCTCACGGCGTGTCATACCGTTTGACATTTTAATTCTCCTTTACCATGTTCAAAGCTTAATTATAACGGGCTTGAAATCACTCAACTTTTCAAGCACCAAATCCGGATCTTTTATGCCTTTTTTCGAGAGCTTCAATATCACTCTGTATGCATTGTTAAAACGCCCCCGATTATCTTCATAACCATTCCAATTATAAACATACTCCACTAATTTTTTGTCAAAATCAGATGCCTTAAAGATTTTCTTGGAATTGGTTTCTTTTATGCGGGGAATGAAAACATATTCGAACGGTGCAGGATTCTCTTCTATCCTCAAAGTCCACGATTCCGAATCACCGTAAAAACTCGAAGAAGTATTGCTTTCATATATTTTGGCGCCATTTTCAAGCTTCAAGAAAAAATCATCCGACCCAATGCCCTCTTTTACGCAAAAGCCGCAAAGTTCGCCATCAGAATCAAGAACCAGCTCGTTGCGCTGAGGTTCACGAAAAATTTCGTATGAATTATCATAGCAATAGCCCATTCCCGCATCTCTGTCATCATCTGCCCAATCACTTCTGAAATATTCAATAACATACTTCGTTCGTATTCTTTGATACAGTTCCTCTACTTCTTTCGGAAGAGTTTTAACCTCAATTTCAGTAAGTTCTTTTTTTCTTTTTGTATAGTATTTCATAACTGTTCTCCTCACCTTATTTACTGCAAGCTGTTTTATAACATCAACACTCCCAAATATCGTCTCACAATCCGCTTTTATCTCAAGTTTCCGCTCTTTTCAAAAGCGTCACGCATTCGCAATGGCCTGTTCTCGGAAACATATCTACGGGGGTTGCTTTGACCGCAGTGTAGCCGAGGTCTTTGAAAATTCCGCAGTCTCTCGCAAGAGTTGCGGGGTCGCACGAAACATAAACTATTCTTTCGGGGCTCATCTGCACCGCCGTGTTTATCATTTCGGGGCTGCATCCCTTTCTGGGCGGGTCAAGAATTATAACATCGGGTTTTATCCCCTCATTTTTCAGCATTTCAGCCGCCTGAGCAGCATCGCCGCAGATAAATCTTGTGTTTTTTATTCCGTTGAGGTCTGCATTGATTTTTGCATCCTCAATCGCTTCGGGCACGATTTCAACGCCGATAACTTCTTTTGCATTTTTTGCCATGGACATTCCGATTGTGCCCGCTCCGCAATAAAGGTCGAGCACCGTTTCGTTGCCCGTGAGCGATGCATACTCCGCCGCCTTATTATAAAGTCGCTCTGCCTGATTGCGGTTTACCTGATAAAACGAAAGCGGAGAAATTCTGAATTTCAGCCCGCAAAGGATATCGGTTATGCTGTCCGCCCCCCAAAGAGTGCGGCATTCAGCGCCGAGGATAACATTTGTATCCTTCATATTTGAATTAACGATAATGCTTCTGATTGAAGGCTCTTTTTCAAGCAGAGCTTCAACAAGACCTTCTTCATCGGGCAATTTTTTGCCGTTTATGACGGCGCAGACCATAATTTCACCGCTTGCACTGCCTTTTCTGATATAGATATGGCGAAGCAGACCTCTGTGGGATGTTTCGTCATAAACCGAAACCCCGTTTTTCTTTATGTGATTTTCAAACACGCCGAGGATTCCCTCAAATTCCTTAGGCTGAAGAAGACAATCGGGGCAATGCACAACCCTGTGGCTGTGCGGCGAATAAAATCCCGTTTTGATTTCTCCGTTTTCAGCCGCAACGGGATACTGCGCCTTGTTGCGATAGCGTTTATCTTCTTGCGCAGAAATTATCGGCTCAAATTCGGGGTTAACCCCTCCGATGCGCCTGAAGCATTCAGCAACGTGTCCCGCTTTTATTTCAGCTTCGGCTTCATATGTCATATGAGAAAAAACACAGCCGCCGCATTTGAGATAAACAGGGCATTCAGGCTCAATTCTGCTCGGCGAAGGATTGATGGTATTTTCAACCTTT
>JAZLBI010000194.1:0-9573 GCA_045613625.1 Acutalibacteraceae bacterium
AATAGTTTGTCATCATACCGAAGAATGCGGCAACCCACATCCAGAAAACCGCACCTGCACCGCCGATGCAGATAGCGGCGGCAACACCTGCGATGTTACCTGTGCCGACTGTTGCGGCAAGAGCCGTGCAAAGAGCCTGAAACGGTGAAATTGAACCCTTTTCTTTTGAATGTCCGATAACATTCTTTGTAAAAAGGCTTCCGATGGTGTTTTTCCACCACAAACCGAAATGTGACACCTGAAACACTTTCGTGCACAATGTCATAAGTATACCTGTGCCGATAAGCAGAATCAGGCCGTATTTACCCCACACAACGCCGTTGACGGCGCCATTGACTTCTGCCACTTTTTCAAAAAAAGCTTCCATTTGATTTCCTCCTAAAAAATAAAAAATCGGATTACAAGGCGTAATCCGACAAAAGCACAAATTTACCCCGACTGAACGGGTAATAAAAACTTTGTCCTTTTGCCTGTGAGATTAGCGGTTTCGCCTTGCCCCTTCGGCACTCAATTCAATGAGCTTCTCCAAAGTTATGTCCGTTTGCAGTCCCTTTCCCTTTCGGGAAGCCTGAGAGCGTTACTCCTTCGGCAGCATAGCTTCTTCTGCAAACTTCATCCATAAATATTTAATTTTCAACATTATAGCACTTGTTTATCTCGAATGCAAGAGTTATTTTTGCTTTTCGAAAAAAGATTTACGGAATACTTATTTCCATTCATCGTTTTGATCGCTGTATTCTCTCATAATATCCGAGGCTGTTCTGTTATAGAAATAATCGCCGTAAGGATCTCCCGTCAGAATCCTGTGTCCGTCATTGACAAAAGCCTGAATTGCGGGACTTTCGTATTTTTCATTAACAAAAATATAATCAGTATTGAATGTTGAAACAACAAAAACGGGAATGTTTCTCTCAGCAAGCAACGATGACAGTTTCGATAAAATTCCAACTTTCGAAAAATCAATAACCCCCTGAATTCTGAAAGCTTTCCATCCGTCTTCGCACTCGGTTGTGTTTGCAGGTTTATTTTCTGTTAAGCAGACCAGAGAATTTTCTTCGTCCGTTTTGCCTATAAAACAATACTCGTTCTGAAAATCTGTCTGAGAATAGTCTTTGACCTTGCACACCGAAAAATTGCCCTTTATTTTCTCTATTTTCATCTCAGAACCCCACATTTAAAGATACATCTAAAAGATATTATAATTATATCATCTTTTTTCGGAATTTCAATATCATATATCTTGAAACCATATAGTTTATTATGATAAAATAAACATATTGTAAAAAATCGGAGGAGATTATTTATGTATAAAATTGATTTCGGAAAAAGCAGCGTCCGTGTGCCGAGCGTTGCAATCGGCTGTATGCGCATAAGCGATATGAACGAAAAAGAAGTCTCGGCTTTTGTTGAAACCGCCCTTGAAAACGATGCAAACTTTTTTGACCACGCAGATATTTACGGCGGCGGAAAAAGCGAAACCGTTTTCGGAAAAGCAATCAAAAACCATAACCGTGAGGATATAATCATCCAAACAAAATGCGGTATCCGAAAAGGTATGTTTGACTTTTCTTATGAGCATATCATCAACTCCGTAAACGGAAGCCTCGGAAGGCTCGGCACGGAATATATCGACGTGCTTCTTCTTCACAGACCCGATGCGCTCACAGAGCCCGAAGAGGTTGCGAAGGCTTTTGATGAGCTTAAAGCTTCAGGTAAGGTGCGTCATTTCGGCGTTTCGAATCAGAACCCTTATCAGATGGAGCTTCTTCAATCCTGCCTCGATATGCCGCTTTGTGTAAATCAGCTTCAGTTTTCAATTATGCACGCGCCTATGATTCAATCAGGCATAAATGTTAATATGTATAACGATTCTGCAGTTAACCGCGACGGCGGCGTTCTTGATTATTGCAGGCTGAAGAAAATCACGGTTCAGCCGTGGTCACCGATGCAATACGGTTTCTTTGAAGGCTGTTTCATTGATAATGAGAAGTTCCCTGAACTCAACAAAACCCTTGAAGAAATCGGCCGAAAATACGGTGTTTCAAAAACAACAGTTGCCTTTGCGTGGATACTCAGACATCCCGCAAAAATGCAGCCCGTTACAGGCACAACAAATCTCATCCGCCTTACAGACTGCATCAAAGCAAGCGAAATAAAACTCACTCGCGAAGAATGGTATGAAATTTACCGTTCTGCGGGCAACATTCTCCCCTGAAATAAAAGCAGCCTCATACAGTGTGAACACACCGTATGAGGCTGTTGTGTTGTATATGCTTTGGTCGGAAACTGCAAGAGTTGACTGAGAATAAAGAAATCTGTCAAGCTTTGCCGATTCTTAAACTTGTTATATTCTTTTTTCAAGCATTTTTCTTGCATTATAAAGTCTGCTTTTTACCGTACCCTCCGGAATACCGAGAATATCTGCTATTTCAGGCAATGTGCGCTGTTCAAAGTAATAAAGAACTACACAGGCTCTTTTATCCTCCGGAAGTTTATCAACCATAGCCTGAATACTGCAACTTATTTCTTTTTGTTCTATAAGATCAAACGGAATATCCTCTTCCGGAATATATTCCTGTTCTTTTTTGCCCAACACGGCAAAATAAATATCCGTTGACTTTATGTTGTGGATAATATGCTTTTTGCATTCATGGTTTATAATCACACCCAACCAGCTCAAAAAACTCTCGGGATTTCTCAAATCACTCAGATATTTTGACGCATACATATAGCTGTTCTGAAGAACATCTTCAATATCCTCCTTGTTTTTCAGCAGGAGCGATGCAGCGGCGTATGAATATCTGATCGTTTCGTTATAGAGTTTTTCGAAAGCTCCGTCAACACCATTTTGAACATCGATAACAATCTGTGTTAAATTTTTGTTTTCTGTTTTATTCATAAAACCCTCAAATTCAACATATTTGTATTATTTTAGCATAATATACAGCATCGTGGCAATGGTTTAAAAACAAATCTTTTTGATTTTTTCAAAAAAAGATATGAACAGCTTTTTGATATCTTATAAAATCCAAATCGGATTCACCCTGTTTTTTAGTGTGTTTTTTGTAACGCCCCTATCGTGACCCTGTATAAGTCGAACCTGTTCTTCAAGAGTCATTTCATCAAGAAGCCCGGCTGTTACTGAATCCAAAGTTTCGCTTGTTGGGGTATCTTTAATAAAATTTTACTGCCGATTCAAAACTTATTTTATTCACTTCATTCTCAGCTTTCTTATATCTTTAATAAAGTTCGATTCCTTGGAGCCTTTTGTAAATTCAACGAGAATAATTCCGCTGAAATTCATTTGCAAAAGCTTGCAAAGAAGTTTATCAAGATATTTCTTATCTTTTTTTCTGAATCTCTGCTCTTTTTCAAGGTCTCTGTAGCTGATATGAACATTTTCAATATATTCAATTGTTCTCTCTATTCTGTCAATATCATAGTCATATCTGAAATATCTTGACTGAAAATAAGTTTTGAAATTATCAGCCGCAAGATCGCTTTTTATTTTCAGAAAAGCATCCGTGTTATTGTTAAAAGTATTATCGTGGCATTCGGGGCAGACAAGAAGATTATATTCTTTTGCAATAACGCAGATATTCTTCAAATCATCAAGAATAACCCAATATTCTTCCTCGGTTGTTTTTTCGCTGTCTTTATCTCCGAGCCAGATTCTCACAGAAGCTGCACCCATAACAGATGCTTTTTCACAAAGGCTGCGCCATTCTTCGTAATTTTGGCTGCCCGCTCTGTAATAGCTTCCGTATGAGCATATTTTTATGTTGTTATTATCGCAAAGCTCCTTTGCTTTTTTGGCATCTTCAAGAGTTCGGATATGAACATCCGCACCCCATTCGATATATTCAACACCTGCGTTTTTTGCAATCTCAACAACCTGAGAAACGCTTTTATTTCTGAAGGTTACGCTTGCAACGCCTAATTTAAAGTTGCTCATTATGCACCCCGCTATATCAGCTTGAGATATTTTTCAAACGGCTCATCAATTTTCGGAACAGGCTTTACCGCCTCAAACGAAATCTTGCCGATTTTGCTCAGAGTAAGATAATCTCTGTATGAAATACTTTCATTTATCTTTTTGCCGTTTTCAAAGAAAAGCGATCCTCCCCTGCTTCCCGTCAACGGCATTTCGCCGATTATTGTTTCAAGAAGCGCTTTTGCACATATAAGCATATCCTTATCATAAAAATATGCGCTGAGCGATTTATGGCGAAGAGGATAATCCGCAAGGAAACCGTTGATTTCACAAAGCAGACTTTCGCATTCTTCTTTATCTCTTAAAAACGCAGCGGATTTGCTCATTTTCAACCTTATATGGGAATAATCAACCGAGTTATCAATCTCAAAATTGCTGTATTTATCAAAGCTGAAATCCGAAATTTCAGCATCACAAGAAATCTGCGCTTTCTTTGTAATATGCCTTGCACAAAGCAAACCGCCGACCTGAGTGTCATTAAGCGCAGTGCCGCCCGGTCTTGCAAGACCGAATGTGCCCGCAGCTTCGCCGATTACATACAGCCCTTCAACATCGGTTTCATAATTGTTATCGGTATGTATTCCGCCGTTGTTATGCTGAGCGCAAACCGCTATTCTCAGCTTTTCCTTCGAAATATCGATATTCTGCCTCAAATAAACATCAATTGCCTTGGGATTCAAAAGTCTGAGCCTTTCAATCGGAGTTTTTGCAAATGCATTGTTTTTTTCAAGATATCCCCGTGCATATTCGCTCAGCTTTTCGGGCGAAAAGCCTTCGGGATTGCGGGTATAATCAAGATATACCTTTCTTCCTTTTGATATTTCTTTATGTACGGCAATATCAATTTTTGAAGATTTTTCTGCTCTTTCGGCGCTGAAAGGCCACTGATAACCTTTCAGAAAAATATTGTTGCACATTTCTTCTGCTGAAGAAAAATATCCGTTCAGAAAATCGTATTCTTTGCCGTTTTCATCAACGCTGATAAATCTCGGCACAACCTGCATAAAGCTGCCTGAAACATTCCATCTGAAATCAACGGATGCCATACCGTATTGCCACTGTGTAAAGTTGCAAAGGCGTGCACCCGATTCAATAAGAATGCCCGTCATTCCGTGCTGCGATTCAGGATAAACCGAATGCTCATAAATGCACGCAGGTGCACCTGTTGCGCAGATTATGTTCTTTGCAAAAAAGCATTCAAATTCTTCACTTTCAGCATTCAAAACCGCAACACCGACGGCTTTATTGCCGCTTTTGAGAATTTCAACAACCTGTCTGTTATCAAAAAGCGGCGTTTTGTTCTTGTTAAGAACAACATCTTCAAGCTTTTCGGTCATAACTTTTGATGTCAGCGGACCGATCGATGTTGCTCTGACGGTATTATCGTGGTCGGTTTTATAGCCGGGATAGCCGCCGAATTCGTCACGGGGAAAATTCACGCCGTAATCACAAAGCCTGCGGAATGCAGTTACGCTGTTCACCGCCTGAAGATACATTTTTTCACCGTCGCAACTTCCTGATGAAAAGATATCGCACGCCATTTTATAAGGGCTGTCCTGAGTATAGCCGTCCATAGAAAGCTTATAATATGTCTGCTTATCGCTTCCTGTGTTTCTGGATGTGCCCGAAAGCCTGTTTTCGGCTATAACCGCAATATCCGTTATATTCTCTTTAAAAAGTGAATCTGCCGCACCGTATGCCGCCGCACCGCTTCCGATTATTATTGCATCATATATCTTTTTCATAAGCATCTCACGTTGAAGCCGCCGTCACAGTCGATAACCGTGCCCGTGCAGAAATCAAAATCACCTTTTGCGATTGAAACAACGCATCTGCCGATATCCTCAGGCTTGCCCATTCTTTTTATCGGAGTTATTCCTTCAGCTATCAGCTTTTCATATTTCTCTTTGACGCCCGCTGTCATATCGGTTTCAATAATGCCCGGTCTTATCTCGATAACGCTTATGCCGTATTCGGCAAGCCTTGCCGCAAAAAGCTTTGTTGTCATTGAAATTCCTGCTTTTGAAATGCAGTATTCCCCTCTGTTGACCGAAGCCGTGTATGCCGACATTGATGAAATATTGACTATTCTTGCGCTCCCGTTTGCAATGAGCAAAGGAACAAATTTCTGAGTCACAAAAAATGTGCCCTTCATATTAATATCGGTAACATAATCAAAATCCTCGGGTGATATTTCAAGGATATCATTTCTCTCCTTCGGAGCAACACCCGCATTATTGACAAGCACATCTATCTTGCCGTATTTCTCTTTAACAGCCGAAGCAAGAGCTTCGATTTCACTGATATCGGAAATATCACAAGGGATGAAACACACTTTTTCTTTATATTCATTTTTCAGCAATTCAAGCTCTTCGCTCTCTTTTCGGGCTGAAAGCACAACGGTAAATCCGTTTTTCAAAAGTTCTTTTGCAACACCGAGCCCTATCCCGCGGCTTCCGCCTGTTATTACTGCAACCATAATAAGCACCTCTTATCTGCCCATAACATATTTTTTATAATACGGCATATACACTTCCGAATCCCTGACGGGGCAGCCCGCAACAGTGCCCGCGCGCATAAGCCGAGAGCACTTGCTGCATCTCAGGCAAATCTTGTTTTTTTCAAGCTTACCGTTTTTAAGATAATCCCTGTAAAACATCGGGTATGCAAAGGTCATTCTTCCGAAGCCCGCAAAATCCGCAACTCCGTCGCATATAATCTTTTCTGCATATTCCATTGCATTTTCTGCGGGATATGTAAGCCCTGAAGCAATAAACAACATATCGCCGCAAGCCTCTTTAAGCTCTTTGGTTACATCATAAATTCTTTTCATACCAACCTCACCGTCTTCCGGTGCATTCATACACGGACGGTTGATATGAGGAATAAGATAGGGATTGCCGAGAGTAAGGTTAATCAGCCTTACCCCCTTTTCATAAAGCGAATTTATGATAATCTTGGTTTCTGTTAAATCGATATTGTTGTTTTCGTCAACGCCAAATCCGTAAGGATACGGAAAGCAGTCGCAGGCGTTAATCCTTGTTGTTATAAACACATTATCGCTCACCGCTTTTTTCACCGCATCGATACATTCAAAATAAAGTCTTGTTCGGTTTTCGAGGCTTGAGCCGTAAACTCCGTCTCTTTCTTTTGCGCTGAGAAACTCGTTGAACAAATATCCGTGGCAGCATTTAACATCAACACCGTCAAAGCCAACCTCTTCTGCAAGACGGGCGGCATTATAATATTTTTCGGGAATCGTTTTGCAATAATCATCGCTTGCAACAACATAAGGCTGATTTTCTTTGCCGATTTCCCAATGCGGATTTCGGTAAGCAACTACAGGGGCAGGTGTGCCGTCGGGCTTGCTGAATCTTCCGCTGTGGGTAAGCTGAACAATTATCACGGGCTCAAATCCGTTTTCTTTAAGAGAAACATCTTTTATTTCTTTCACAAGAGCTCTGAAGGTTTCTTTTGTGTTTTCATTGAGAAACAACTGCCTCGGATTCGCTCTGCCCTCAGCTGTTACCGCAGTTGCTTCAAACCATATTATTCCCGCTCCGCTCCTTGCAAAACGGAGATATCTTCTTCTTGTAAGTTCATCAACCGCACCGTCATAAGTGCCGTCACAACCCTCCATAGGATGAAAAACAATTCGGTTTTTTATTGTTTTGCCGTGAAGGCTGAGCGGTAAATCCAGAACGGTTGTCATATTTGTTTTCTCCTTTGATTTTCAGCTATATTTTTCATTATAACAGATTAATAATATACTGGCAACATTTTATATTCTTGACTTTTGAAAATCACTAATGTATTATTGTTACTGATATCTTATATAGGGAGAAAACGATGAAAGAGAAAAAAACAAAAACTCAGAAATCGCATATTTTCAAAAACACCGCGTTTATGCTGAAATGTGCGTGGAAAAGCGCTCCGCTTTCGCTTCTGATTATTTACCTTGCTTATATCGCCGAAAATGTTTATTATTCGGTTGTTATCAGCGTTATGTTTCTGCAGACTGCGCTTTCAATTATTGAGGGCAACGGCACTTTTGCAGAGTTTGCAATTAAAATGTGCATTATTGTTTTCGGCAAGGTTTTTGTTGATTTGCTGGCTTATATCGATATGTATACTGTCAGAACAAAGTTCGAAATCAAATGCGAAAGCTATATAAACAGCCTCATTTTCAAAAAAGCTCAGGAGGTTGAACTCGGTTGCTATGAAAACCCTGATTTCTTTGATAACTATAACAGAGCAACCTGGGTTGTTGAAAAAGGCGGTTTCAAAAGAATCATCGAAGGCTCTGCCTGGACAATCGGCTCGATAGTAAGCATAATTTTTCTTGTTATCTATCTTGTTTCAATTGACCCCGTTCTTCTTTTCTTTATCCTCTGCCCCATTATCGTTATTCTGATCAGAATAAAGAAAAACAATATGGAGCTTGAAAAAGAAAAAGATATGACTCCGTTTGAAAGGCAGAAGGATTACACAAGAAGAACAATTCTTCTGAAAGATTTTGCAAAAGAAATCAAAACAACAAACATCTTTGAGGTTATCAAAAAAAGGTTCAGCTATGCTGTTGAAAAAAATATTGAAGTTATAAAAAAATACGGCTGGAAAATCGCAATTCTTGAATCATTTGCAGATTTTCTTGGCGAAGTTATTCCCGTTGGCGGTGGTTTCGGTTACGGATGCTACAGACTTATCGTTCTTGAAAATCTTGATATCGCAAACTTTTCTGTTCTTATTTCTGCGATAACCAACACACGAAACAAATTAAATCAGCTTGCAAGATATTTTGCAATGCAGCAGAAACACTGCTTATGGGTTCAGAATCTGAGGGATTTTCTTGATTATGAACCGAAACTCAAGAGCGGTGAAATCATACCTGAAGATTTTGAAAGCCTTGAATTCAAAAATGTTTCATTCTGCTATGACGGCAATGAAAAAGACACACTGAGCAACATCTCCTTTAAGGTTAACAAAGGCGAAACACTTGCTGTTGTTGGCCATAACGGCGCAGGCAAAACAACACTTTCAAAGCTTATTATGAGGCTTTATGATGTCAGCGAAGGCGAAATTCTTTATAACGGCATCAACATAAAAGAATACGACCTTCTGAAATACAGAGAGAAATTCGCAAGTGTTTTTCAGGATTACAGAGTTTTTGCCATGACGGTCAGTGAAAATGTTCTCACTGAAGAGGTAACGGACGAAAACAGGGAAACAGCAGTCAATGCCATGAAAATGGCAGGTGTTTATGATAAGATAAGCACACTTACCAATAAGGAAAATTCAATTCTTACCAAGGAATTTACAAGTGATGGTGTTCTTCTTTCAGGCGGTGAAACACAGAAGCTTACTATCTCAAGACTTTTTGCAAAGGATTTTGATATAGGCATTCTTGATGAGCCTTCATCAGCACTTGACCCTGTGGCAGAAAGTAAAATGTATGATGCTCTTATGGAAGGCACCAGGGGTAAGACAGTTATTTATATTTCCCACCGTCTTTCAAGTGCAACCAATTCAGATAATATACTCGTTTTTGAAAAGGGTGTTCTGAAGGAGCAGGGAAATCA